>NZ_JBPGXG010000071.1:0-23280 GCF_056755255.1 Monashia sp. HAY1-5C
GGCCCCGACGGGAGCCCTCCCTTCCTGGTCCGTTGGAGCGACGGACGCATCGAGCTGTTCTCACCCGGTCCGGAATCCTTCGTCGTCCTCGGGACCCTGCATCCGGGTGATCCAGCACGACCGGCGTCCGCCGACGAGCCGGCTGCCGGGGTTCTCGGATGAAGGGCAGATGACCGGAGCCTCAGCGGACGACGAGCACCGGGCACACCGCGTCGTGGATGACGCGGTGGCTCACCGAACCCAGGAGCATGCCGCTGAAGCCGCCGCGACCGCGCGAGCCGACCACGACGAGCCCAGCGTGTGCGGCCAGCTCCGCAAGGGTCTGCCCCGGATCGCCGTAGAGCACCTCGGTGCTCACCTCGAGGTTCGGGTGGTCCGCACGCGCACGGTTCCCGAGACGGGTCACCGTGCGCTCTGCATCGTCCCGCACGGCGTGGGTCCGGTCGGTGCCTGCCTTGGTCGTCTCTGCGTAGGTCCAGGCCTCCATCGAGACGGAGTGCGCGACGTGAACGACGTGCAGCGCCGCATGCTCCCGCTCGGCCCATGCGGCGGCGGCATCCAGGGCGCGCTGCGCGGCCTCCGAGTCGTCGACGCCCACGACGACGGGATGCTCGGGTCCGGGGCGCGCGACGTGCAGGTCGCCGGCCGTCTTTTCCTGCTCCTCCTGCTGCTCCTGCTGCTCGGCGCCGGCTCGCACGATGACGACCGGGCACCGTGCGTGCGCGGTGACGGCGTAGGACGTCGAGCCCAGGAGCCCGGCCCGCAGCCGACCGTGGCCACGGCTGCCCAGCACGATGAGGTCGGCGTCACGGGACGCGTCGACCAGCTGCCCGGCCGGACTGCCCAACCAGTACTGCGTGGCGATCTGTGACTCCTCGAGAACACGGGATGCGTGGTCCGCGCCCTCGCCGACAACCACCTCGGCGGCCTGGTGCAGCATCGGCTCGACCTGCGACTCGTCGACGGCGGGGAAACCCGGGATCATCGACAGGCTGAGGCTGTGCACGATGGTGAGCCGTGTGCCGAGCTGCCGGGCGGTCTCCGCCGCCCACTCGAGCGCCATCCGGGCGCTGGGCGAGCCGTCGTATCCGACGACGACACCGTGCGACTGGTCGTCCTGGTCGTTCATGAACAGACACCTCCCTCGGTCCAGTCCGGCCGACACCGCACCGCTCCTCCATCGTCCACCCCGCCGGGGGGTCGTCTGCGGGACTTTGGCCCCTATTCACGCGAGGCACCGCGCGTCGCACTGGAGGCATGACGAAATCGGGCGGCATCTCCCGCACTCCCCACAGTGCGACGTCGGGGCGGCACCCCGCTTCCTCCCCCATCGCAGCCACCAGGGTCGGCCTCTCCAACATGGAGGTACTGGACCAGTCCGAGTGCTGGCGTCTCTTGCGCACCCAGGATGTTGGGCGACTTTCGGTCGTGGTGGAGGGGGAGCCTGACATCTTCCCCGTGAACTACGTGGTCGACCACGGCAGTATCGTCATTCGAACCGCGGCCGGCCGGAAACTGGCGGCGAGCGTTCGGGGAGCGGTCGCCTTCGAGGTCGATGAGCTGCACGGATCCGACGCATCCGGCTGGAGCGTCGTGTTGCGCGGTCGAGCCACCGAGATCCGGGACAAGGACGAGGTGATGGCTGTCCTGGCGCTGGGACTGGTCACGTGGCACGTGGGCAGGAAGCCGCGCTTCCTGCGCCTGGTGCCGTGGGCGACGACAGGCCGCCGGCTCCGCATGCAGGGCCGACCGTCATCCGACCGTCAGGGCCATTGCTGACGATGGTGAGGCCGCGTGGCGGTCCGATGCCGACGAGGCAGGTGGGACCGGAACCACCAGGAGGTCACACGGCAGGTCCCCGAGGTTGCCTCCGTGAAGCGCCGTTCGCACCAGATCCCCGAGCAGCGCCCGCCCCGGCCGGCCGGTCAGCTGCTGGGCACCCACGACGACAAGATCATCGGGGTTGCACCTGGACACGAGGACGTCCGCCAGGGGGCCACACGCGACCTCGACCCGCGGAGAGATGCTCCGCGGCAGGGCCCGCAGGGCCAGCCAGGCGGATGCCAGGCCGTCGGACACGGCCCGGGGACCAGCACCGTCGGGGACTGTACTGACGGCCCAGAACGCGGCCCTCCGGATCCTGGCCTCACGTGCGCCGTGGGCCACCACCCGCCGGTCACCGACGACTCCCGCGAGCACGACCCGGACCACGGGAGAGACTCCGCCGCGGCGGGTCGACCAGGGCCGGGTCGGCTGCGTGACGTGGGGGATCATGACCGGACACCGGGCTCGACGGAGCAGCTCGTCCGTCGGGCATTCCAGCAGCAGGAGGCCGTCGTCCGCGCCGAAGCCCCGCACCGGGGCGACGTAGAGAGCAGTCCGTGCGGCCAGGCTCTCGATGTCGACATCGTCCAGCGGTCCCAGGACGACCGCGCTGACGGGC
This sequence comes from Monashia sp. HAY1-5C, assembly GCF_056755255.1. NCBI lineage: Bacteria > Bacillati > Actinomycetota > Actinomycetes > Micrococcales > Intrasporangiaceae > Intrasporangium > Monashia sp. HAY1-5C. Next base: position 2,444 of record NZ_JBPGXG010000071.1, read on the forward strand.
ACGTGGGGGTCGGTGGCCTCGGCCACCAGGGCAGCTCGTTGTGTCGCACTGCCTGTGGCGTCCTGGGACGGCCAACGGAGGCGGGCGGGTGCCGCGTCGTCGCCCGCCGGGACGGCCAGGAGGACAAGGTCGAGCCCGCGCCTGGCCGCTTCCATGGTCGCAACGGCGACAGCCGCCTGCCCGGCCGCCGAGGCACTGCATCCGACCACGACCGCGGCTGAGCTCTTCCGATGGACCATCCTCACACCTCCGGCTCCTGGCGCGTACCCGCGCAGTTCCCCCGCAGTTCCACTCTGCCGGTGGCGCCGCAGGTGGGGACGGGACCTTCGTCCGCCCTCATGGGCGCCCCACTGGGGAAGCACGGGAGGCACAGCACGGACCGGAGAGCATGCGACGGACAGCATCGGCGCACAGCGGGCCGCCGTGGCCCACGGAGTCGCAGGCCATTGGTCCCTAACACCGTGGGGCAAGGGCAGTCAGTCTGAGCGTGCCGGCTCACCGGTCCACGAGAAGGGAGAACACGATGAGCACGACAACGTCCAGCGCCCAACCGACCCACCACGGACGTGCGGGGATGCCGACACCCGACGTCCGGGACCACCGGGCCTTCCGCTTCTTTGCCGGAGCCAGCCGGCTCGCCATCGGGTGGATCTTCCTCTGGGCCTTCCTCGACAAGCTGTTCGGCCTCGGCTTCGCGACGGGGCGGGACAGCAAGACCGGGGCGGTCGACCTGCTCGGTCCCGATGCCTGGGTCAACGGTGGGTCACCGACGCGCGGCTTCCTCACCTTCGGCACGAAGGGCCCCCTGGCGGACTTCTACCAAGGCTTCGCCGGCGCGGCGTGGGCCGACTGGCTCTTCATGATCGGTCTTGCCGGGATCGGGACCGCACTCCTGCTCGGTGTCGCCATGCGGATCGCCACCGTCTCGGGCGTCGTGCTGCTGCTCATGATGTGGAGCGCGGCGATCTGGCCGGAGAACAACCCGTTCATGGACGACCACCTGGTGTACGCGCTCGTCCTCATGCTGCTGCTGTTCGCCCGCGCCGGCCGCGACCTCGGCCTCGGACGCGCGTGGGAACGGTTGGGCATCGTCCAGCGGTACCCCGTTCTCCAGTAGCTGGACACGGTGCCGCGGCCCGGGGGCGTCCGCCCGACTCGGCGCGAGCATGGACACATGCCGCGCGTACACGGGACGGACCTCGACATCCGGGCGGCGGCGGCCATGTCGACCGCCGACGTCGTGTCGGTCCTCGGCGTCGCGCCGCATCGCGGTCTCGACGCCGATGAGGTGACGTGGCGGCAGGGGACCTACGGTCCTAACGCCATTGCGACGCACCATGCGCGGTTCCTGCCCGTGCTGTGGCGCCAGCTGCGGTCGCCGCTGCTGGGTCTGCTGCTCGTGGCGGCCACGGCGTCCTTCTTCCTGGGCGAGCGCAGCGACGCCGTCATCATCGGCGTCATCGTGTTCGTGTCGGTGGGTCTCGGCTTCGCGAACGAGTACCGTGCCGAGCTGGCTGCAGCCGCGCTGCACGCGCAGGTGAGCCACGAGGCGGTGGTCCTGCGCGCCGGCACCGTCGGGCGTGTCGACGTGACAGCACTCGTGCCCGGCGACCTCGTCGAGCTGTCGCTCGGCGAGGTCGTCCCGGCCGACGTGCGACTGCTGTCGGTGGTACGGCTCGAGTGTGATGAGTCCGTGGTCACCGGTGAGTCCCAGGCGGTCGAGAAGGGCACCGACGCGGTGGCGCCCGACGCGGCCCTCGCCGACCTCACCGGGTGCGCACTGATGGGCACCGTCGTGCATGCGGGCGGCGCGCGCGGCGTGGTCGTCGCCACCGGTGCCCGCACCGAGCTCGGCACCATCGCGGCCGGGCTGGCGACCCACCAGGCCGACACCGAGTTCCAGGTAGGGCTGCGCCGGTTCTCGCTCCTGCTCGTGCGCGTCGCCGGCGTGCTGACCGCCTCGATCTTCGTCGCCAACGTCGCACTCGAGAAACCCTTGCTCGACGCCCTGCTCTTCTCGCTCGCCATCGCGGTCGGCATCACCCCGCAGCTGCTGCCGGCGGTGGTGTCGACAAGCCTCGCGGCGGGGTCACGACAGCTGGCCCGGCGCCACGTGCTCGTCAAGCGCCTCGTGTGCATCGAAGACCTCGGTGACGTCGACATCCTCTTCACCGACAAGACGGGCACTCTCACGGCCGGACGCGTCGACTATGCGCGGGCCGTCCCAGCCCGCGGTGAGCGTTCCGAGGGCGTCGTGCGCTGGGGGCTGCTCTGCTGTGGCTCCATCGCCGAGGGGCCTGCCGCGGGCGGCACCACCCCGCTCGACCGCGCCCTGTGGGAGTCCCCGGCCGCCGATGCGGTCCGGGCCTCGCTGCCCGGCTACGAGGTGCTCGGCGTCCTGCCGTTCGACCATGAGCGACGCATGGTGTCCACGCTCGTCCGCGCACCGGACGGCTCGGTGACGCTCGTCACGAAGGGCGCGCCAGAGACGGTCCTCGAGAGGTGCACCGACACCGACTCGCACGTCCGGGCCGCGCTCGAGGCCGAGTTCGCCGCGGGTCATCGCGTGGTCGCCGTCGCGACCCGATGCATGGACCAACCGCAGCCGCCCCAGCCGGGCGACGAGCGGGGCCTGACGCTGAGTGGGCTGCTCGTGTTCCTCGACCCGCCGAAGCCCGATGCTCGGGCCGCCCTCGAGCGGCTCGCCGCCCTCGGGATCGACGTCAAGGTGGTGACCGGTGACAGCGCCGTCGTTGCCGCCAAGGTGTGCCATGACCTGGGCCTGACCGGCGACCGCGTCCTCACCGGCGCCGATGTCGACGCCCTCGACGACGCGGGACTCCTCGACGCAGTGGCGAGCACGACGGTGTTCGCGCGCGTCAGCCCGGAGCAGAAGGCGCGGATCGTCAGGGCCCACCACCACGGCAGCGGCGGCGTCGCCTTCCTCGGCGACGGCGTCAACGACGCCCTGGCACTTCACGCCGCCGACGTCGGCATCTCCGTCGACTCGGGCACCGACGTCGCCAAGGACGCGGCCGACGTCATCCTCCTCGAGAAGAGCCTCGACGTGCTTGCCGACGGTGTGACCGAGGGCCGGCGCATCTTCGCCAACACCCTCAAGTACGTCCTCATGGGTACGTCGAGCAACTTCGGCAACATGGCGTCGGCCGCCGCCGCGTCCGTGTTCCTGCCGTTCCTGCCGATGCTTCCGTCACAGATCCTGCTCGGGAACCTCCTCTACGACGTCGGACAGCTCGCGATCCCCACGGATCACGTCGACCCGGAGCAGCTGCGCCGGCCCTCGCACTGGGACATCGGCTCGATCCGCCGGTTCATGCTCCTGTTCGGGCCGATCAGCTCGGTGTTCGATCTGCTGACCTTCGCCATCATGCTGTGGGGCTTCCACGCTGGTCCCGGTCTGTTTCGTTCGGGCTGGTTCGTCGAGTCCCTGGCCACCCAGACCCTTGTCGTACTCGCCATCAGGACCCGCGTCGTCCCCTTCGTCCGGAGCCGGCCGAGCGCACCCCTGCTGCTGGCGGTCCTCGGCGTCGTGGTCACGGGGGCGGTCCTGCCCGCGACGCCCCTGGCACCGACACTCGGCTTCGCGCCACTGCCCGGCGGCTTCTTCGCCGCACTCGTCGCGATGGTCGGGGTCTACCTCGTTCTCGTCGAGGCGGCCAAGCGCTGGTGGACGCGGCCGGACGCGCCTCCGCACACCGGCGTCCCGGCCGACCTCAGCCACCGCTTCGTGCGCCGCCGGGCGGCCCGGTTCAGCGCCGGGCCGGCTCCGCAGCCTTCGGGAGCCCCGGAACGCCGACGACAGAAGGACCGCCCGGACCGCTCGGTCGGACCGTGAGGACACCACCGCAGGGCCTCACGAGCGGTGAGGTGGCACAACGCATCTCGCGCGGCGCGGTCAACCGGCTGGGCGAGCGGACGTCGCGCTCCATGGGTGAGATCGTCCGGGCCAACGTGCTGACCCGGTTCAACGCGATCCTCGGCGCCCTGTTCCTCCTCGTCCTGGTGACCGGGTCCTTCGCCGACGGGCTCTTCGGGGTGGTCCTCGTCGCGAACTCGGCCATCGGGATCACGCAGGAGTACCTCGCCAAGCGCAAGCTCGACCGTCTCGCGATGCTCAACGCCCCGACGACCCGGGTCGTGCGTGACGGGCAGGTGTGGGTCGTGCCGACGACCGAGGTCGTGCAGGACGACCTCATCGAGCTGCGGACGGGTGACGAGGTGCCGGCCGACGGGACCCTGGTGTCCAGCGCGGGCCTCGAGCTCGACGAGTCCAGCCTCACCGGCGAGTCCGACCCGGTCGCGCACGATGACGGTGACGACATCCTGTCGGGCACGAGCGTCGTCGCCGGCTCCGGCCGCTACCACGCGGGCCGCGTGGGGGCCGAGGCCTACGTCAACCGGATCGCTGCGGACGCAAGGCGTTTCACGCGCACCCGATCCGAGATCCAGGAGTCGATCAACCGCCTGCTGCGCTACATCACGTGGGTCATCGTCGCCGCCCTGCCGATCGCGACCTGGTCGCAGTGGCGCACCGTCGGCGAGCGGGGCTGGCAGGAGGTCGTCATCCGCTCGGCGGCCGGGGTCGTCGGCCTCGTGCCGGAGGGGCTGGTGCTGCTCACCTCTGTGGCGTTCCTGCTCGCGGCCGTCCGGCTCACGCGGAGCAACGTCCTGGTGCAGCAGCTGCCCGCCGTCGAGGGCCTGGCCCGCGTCGACGTCGTGTGCCTCGACAAGACCGGGACCCTCACGGACGGCGAGATCGCCTACGAGGACGTCGAGGCGCTGGAGGGACAGGACGCCGACGAGATCCGCCGCGCACTGGGCGCGCTCGCCGACGACCCCGACGCCAACGGCACCCTGAGGGCGGTGGCCGCCGTGCTGTCCCCACCGGGTTGGCAGCGCCTGCGGACGACCCCGTTCAGCTCGGTGCGCAAGTGGAGCGCCGCGTCCTTCGCCGAGCACTCGACGTGGGTGCTCGGGGCCCCGGAGGTGCTGCTCGCCGCCGAGCCGCAGCCGAGCGTCCCGGCGACGCTCGAGGCGCTCCGGGTGCGGGTGGCCGGACTCGCCGACTCGGGCCGTCGCGTCCTCCTGCTCGCCCGCAGCAGGGAGTCGCTCGCGGACGCGACGCTGCCCGACGGCATCGTCCCGGCGGCCCTCGTCACGCTCGCCGAGCAGGTGCGGCCCGACGCTCGTCAGACGCTCGCCTACTTCACCGAGCAGGACGTCGCCATCAAGGTCATCTCCGGCGACAGCCCCCTCACCGTCGCGGCGGTCGCGCGGGCCGTGGGGCTCGACGCCGGCGTGCCGGTCGACGCGCGGACCCTGCCCGACCCCGCCGACGATCCCGAGGCGCTGCGGAAGGCGCTTGCCACGCATTCGGTCTTCGGCCGCGTCACGCCCGAGCAGAAGCGCGCCTTCGTCCGCGCGCTCCAGGCCGACGGCCACGTCGTCGCCATGACGGGGGACGGCGTCAACGACGCTCTCGCCCTCAAGGACGCTGACATCGGCGTGGCCATGGGCACCGGCGCGCAGGCCACGAAGGCCGTCGCCGAGCTCGTCCTGCTCGACGGACGCTTCTCCCACCTCCCCGACGTGCTCGCTGAGGGCCGGCGCGTCATCGGCAACGTCGAACGGGTCGCCAACCTCTTCGTCGCCAAGAACGCCATGAGTCTTGTCGCCATCCTCGCCGCTGCTCTTGCATCACTCCCCTTCCCGTTCCTGCCGCGCCACCTCACGCTCGTGTCGGCGGTCACGATCGGTATCCCGGCGTTCTTCCTCGCGCTCGGACCCAACAGGCGCCGCTACCTGCCCGGCTTCCTCGGCCGCGTGCTGCTCTTCGCCGTGCCGTCCGGGGCCGTCGCGGGGCTCGCGGTCATCGGGTCCTACCTCCTCGCAGGTTCCCACTACGGCGTCCCCGCACGTCAGTTCCTTCAGCGATGCGGACTCGACACCGGCGCGGAGCCGCTCACGGACACTGTGTGCTGGCAGCCCGGGAGCGGCGCCACCATCACGCTCCTTGTCGTCTTCTTCTGGATCCTCGTCGTGCTCTCCCGCCCGCTCCGGTCGTGGAAGGTGGCCCTCGTGGGTGCGATGGCGGTCGTTGCGGTGCTCGCCTTCGTCGTCCCGACCGCAGCGCGGTTCTTCACCTTCGAGGTGCCGCTCGGCCTGCTGTGGCCGACGCTCGCCGTCGGGGCGGCGGGGGCGGCCGCGGTCGAGGTGGTCCACCGGCTGTCGCCGTCGGCCCGGCAGGCCCACGACGTCCGCGACTGACAGGACCGGCCGGCATGTTTGCAGGACGAGTACTACGAGTGGCGAGCGGAGATCAGCCGGCGGCTCATCGAGGTCGGCGGGTTCACCTGGGTCGGCGTCGAGGGCGACTGGCCGGACTGCTGGCGGATCAACCTGTGGGTGCGCGAGCAGACGGGTCGCGACCTTGATGCCGCCCACATGCTGGCCGGGTTCGAGCGGTGGCCCACCTGGATGTGGGCCAACCGCGAGGTCGCCGACTTCCTCGACTGGCTGAGGTGGTACAACGACGAGCGGGCCCCCGCCGAACGCGTCGGCTTCTACGGGCTCGACGTCTACTCGCTCTGGGACTCCTTGAGACAGGTCATGCAGTGGCTCGAGTCCAACGCACCGGAGTCCATGCCCGCCGCCGCGCGGGCCTGGCGATGCTTCGTCCCGTACCGGGAGAACCCGCACCGATACGCGTACGGCACCCGGCTCGTACCCCAGACCTGCGAGGCCGACGTGGTCGCCCTGCTGGTCGAGGTCAGGCGCCGAGCCCAGGAACACGTGCGCGACGAGGCAGCCTTCGATGCGGTGCAGAACGCGATAGTCGCGGCAGGAGCCGAGGAGTACTACCGGACGATGGTGCGGGGTGGCCGCACCTCCTGGAACCTCCGCGACCACCACATGGTCGACACTGTCGACCGGCTCAGGGAGCATCTCGGGCCCTCCTCGAAGGGGCTCGTCTGGGAGCACAACACCCATGTCGGTGACGCGCGGGCCACGGACATGGTCGGTGAGGGCATGGTCAACGTCGGCCAGCTGCTGCGAGAGCGCCACCACGACGAGGGCGTCTCCCTCGTCGCTTTCGCCGGCCACCGGGGTCGAGTCATGGCTGGTACCGGCTGGGGCGCCCGTGAGCAGGTCATGACTATCCCGACCGCGCGGGCCGGTTCACACGAGGACCTGCTCCACACGGCCCTCGGTGAGCCGTCCGTCCTCGTGTTCGGCGAGGACCGGGCCAGCCCTTGGCTGTCCAGCGGGGCCGGGCACCGGGCCGTCGGTGTCGTGTACGACCCGGAACGCGAGCGGGGCAACTACGTCCCGACTCGCATGGGCGGTCGATACGACGCCCTCGTGTGGTTCGAGGACACGCAAGCGGTCAGGCCCCTGCATCACGAAGGTCGCCCCGTCGAGCCGGAGTACGAGACGGAGCCCACGGGGTTCTAGGGCATGCCTTCTCAGTCACGTAACCGCGCGGACGGTGGCCACAGTGAAGGGCGCGGCCCGCGCCAAGGGCTCGATGCCTGCAGAGCAGCAGGCAAGGACCAAAGCCTCTGCCGGGTGGTGGTTTCCGGGCCTGGACTGAACGGGAGGCCGCATTCCGAAGACCGGCGAGATGAAGACGGCCCACGTCGACATCGCAGAGCACTCGAACAAACCGGAGAGACTCATGAAGGCGAAAGCTGGAGACCGCATCGTTCTGGCCCACCCGACCGTGGATGCCCCGCCGCGCGACGGGGAGGTGCTCGAGGCGCGAGGCCCGGAGGGAACCCCGCCCTTCCTGGTCCGTTGGAGTGACGGCCACACCGGCCTGTTCTTTCCCGGGCCCGGTTCGGTCCTGTCGATCGGGGCCCCACACCCGGGCTCGCCGGAGCACGACGCGCCGGCGGACACGACGCTCGTCGCCCGGCCCGCCGACAGTGAACGCCGACCGGTCTCGTCCACCCATGAGCAACGGGCCCGCGTACACGACTGGCAGGTCCGGGTGAGCATATTCGAGTCCGACGACGACACCCACGCGAGCGTCGTCCTGCTGGCGGACTCCCCCCAGCACCTCACGGCCCGAGGGGACAGCCGGCGCAGCGCTGACGACAGGCCGGTGCCGGAGATCGGCGACGAGGTGGCAGTGGCCCGGGCGCTGCGTCATCTTGCGGACCAGCTGCTGGCGACCGCAGAGGGCGACATCGAGGAGCTCACCGGCGAACATGACGTCGTGGTTCGCCCGACCTGACGTGCCGGTTCGGCCGCTCGAACCTCATGACACGACCCGGGGACGGCCCCCGTCGGTCCGTAGGGCCCAGCAAGACCTTGCCGGCACAGGGGCCGCTGACCCATCCCACAGGGTGGGACCAAGTGCCCTACCTGCCGGCTGGTCCTGGGCCTTGACTGGGGCTGGCGGCGGGGGCTCCCACAGCCACCGCCGGAGGGTGTGACCTGACCCGGCACACCTCGTCGACGCAGTCGGGTCACCACGGCCAGTGAGGTGAGCGCCATGTCGGAGATCGAGAAGCAGCGCGCACAGAAGGAAGCCCTGGATGCGGTGGCCTCACGACCGCCGACAGCCGGCGAGCCGCGGACGCAGGCCGCCATGCGTCGGTACCTCGGCAGCTCGGTGTGGAGGGCACTTCGACACGGTGCCAGCGCCGGTCAGCCGGAGGACACCGGGAGTGAGCACCACCAGCCACCCAGGCCGACCTGACAGGCGGGTGTGATCGGGCCGCTCGGACCTTCCCCCCTGTCGGCGTGCTCGGATTCGGGACATTTTGGAGGCAGTGGCAGGAGGCACGGATCATGAGCGCAGCGACGGACATCGTCGTCGGCTTCGACGGGAGCCCCGGTGCGGAACGTGCCGTGGACTGGGCGGCCACCGAGGCCGAGAGCCGGGGCGTGGGCCTGGAGATCGTCACGGCCAAGCTCTTCGTAGGGCTGCCGTTCCCCGGAGCTGGGGCCGATACGGTGCCGCCGCGGGACCCCTCGCAGGCCGGGACCCACGTCGTGGCCGATGGGCGGCTCATCGCGGAGAAGGTGCTCGACGGGGCACGCGTCGCGACGACCACGATCTGGGGCCATCCGGCGGGTGCACTGGTGGACAAGTCGCGAGACGCCTGCCTCGTGGTTGTCGGGCACCCCGAACGGGGAACGACGCGTGAGTACGTCACGGGCTCAGTCGCCTTCGCCGTGGCGGCGCACTCGACGTGCGATGTCGCGGTCGTCCCCGACAGGGACCTGGTCGTGGCCGGCCCGGAGCGGCCGGTCGTCGCCGGGATCGACGGCAGCCGTGGCGCGGAGCGTGCGGCACACACGGCCGCGCACGTTGCCTCTCGATGGGGCGCACCCCTGGTGCTTGTCCGGGCCTGGCAGCTGCCCAGCCTCACGGGATGGTCCGTCCCGGCACCCGGAACGGACCTCCTCCCCGACGAGTACACCCACTACGAGAGTGCTGCCCGTCGGTCGGCCGAGTCCACCGCCGCCGCGATAGGCGCGGCGTTCCCGCACCTCGCCGTGCGGACCCGGCTCATCGAGGCGCATCCCGTGGTGGCACTGCTCGACGCAGCCGACCAGGCGGGCCTGCTCGTCGTCGGCACACGCGGGCTGGGCGGCTTCACGCGGCTCCTGCTGGGATCTGTCAGCCGCGCGGTCATCCACTACGCCGAGACGCCGACCCTGGTCGTGCGCCCGTGACCGGCCGCCGACCCGCACGGTGGACAAACGGGGACGCTCGCGAAGCTCCGCGCCGGCCCAGGTCGCGGTCAGGTTCGCTTGCGCCGCTGTGTCGCCGGGTTTGACCTGACGGCCGCCTCGCACGGGGTTCAGCTCGCTCGCAGCTGGCCCAAGGTCACGAAACCGTATCCGGCGGAGCGGGCTTCGGTGATGAGCCTGGCCAGCGCGTCGGCATCGAGGGTCGACCCGTCAGGAGCGGCGCCCAGGTGCATGAGCACGATGGCGCCCGGGGAGCGTGCGGCCGCGACCCTGTCGGCGATCTGTCCGACCGAGATTCCCGCGCCCCGACCCTTCCACCCCAGGGTGTCGACGGTCCAGCCGACCGCCACGTACCCCATCGCGTTGACGGTCGCCAGGCTGCGGCCGTCGTAGTCGCCGTACGGGAAGCGGAACAACGGTCTCGGGTCCTGGCCCGTGGCCTGCAGGATGGACCTTCGGGCGGAGGTGACCTGCCGCCGCAGCGCCGCGTCGCTCACCTGCGGGGCGTGCGGGTGCGAGTACGTGTGGTTCCCCACGATCCCGTGCCTCGCCAGGGCCGCCGCAGCGGACGGGTACCGGTCAGCGAACTCTCCGGTCGGGAAGAACGTGGCCGGGACACGTTCGCGAGCCAGGGTGGCGATCACCGACTGGACGCCCTCTGCTCCCGACCCGCCGTCGAAGGTCAGCGCGACGACCTTGTGCGACGTCGGTAGGCGCGAAACCACGCGGCCCGTCACCACAGGCGCACTCGGGCGAGCGGTTGAGGACGGAGAGCTCGACGTCGCGACGGGGAAGGTCGTGCTGGGCTTCGGTACCGGGACGCGGGTCGACGTCGAGGTCGTGCTCGGGAGTGTGGTCGCCGGGGCCGGGGTCGTCGCAGGGTGAGAAGCGGCGGTCTGCGATGCCGTGGAGGACGGAGTCCCCACGGGCGCCGATGCGGGTGCGGCACAAGCCCCGGCCACCGCCACGGCCAATGCAGGGAGCAGCGAGATGAGCACGTGGTGTCTCACACGCCAAGCCTGCGCCTCGACGGTGCCGCAGGCAGAGCAGAAGGTCCTGCCCGGGGTCAGGGTAGGTAGCGGCGCGCGCCCGCGAACTCGGTGGCGTACGGCTCAGTCGCGGTCGGGATGGTCTGGACGGTCTGCCCGGTCCCGGGTGCGTGCACCATCAGGCCGGAGCCGACGTAGACCGAGACATGGTGCACGCGGCCGGAGGCCGTCGCGTAGAAGAGCAGGTCGCCGGGCAAGGCCGCATCTGCGGGGATCCGCCGACCCCGCGCAGCCTGCGCGCCGGCGTCGCGGGGGATCACCAGACCGTGTACGCGGTACACCAGCGAGGCCAGCCCCGAGCAGTCGACGCCGAACCCGGAGCGGCCCGCCCACAGATAGGGCAGGCCCGTGAACGCCTGTGCAGACCGCGCGACCGAGACGCCGGCGACTCGCGACGCGGGGGCTGTGACGCCGTGCCGGACCACGACAGCCGGGTCGACGCGGCGCACCACACCGCCGGGAAGCCCCAGCCGCAGCCATCCACCGGACTGCCCCACGACCGGCAGGCGCGTCCCGTAGCTCACCTCGACCACCCTGCCGGCGGCCGCGGTGTCGTCCCGTAGCCAAGCGGTCCGCGCCACGACTGTGGCGAGCTCCGTCGCCTGCCTCGGGGCCTCGGCACCGAGCTGTCGGATCGGCACCCAGCCCGGATATCCCCGCCCGTCCAGCGGCGTCGGCTGGTCGGGAACGACGACCTCGGCCCACGAGCCACTCACTGCCGTCACCAGCACCCGGTCACCCAGCAGAGCCTGCGTGTCCGCCCGGCCCTGGAGACCGCGCCGGTCGGCCAAGGACATGCCGCGCAGCCACCGGCGGATGTCGGCCGGTGAGCGCAGCGCCGGGTCGTCGACGGCGCGGGGTGAGGACGGCGTGCGCCAGAGCGTCGCCACAGAGACGGTGACCCATGCCGGACGTCCGGCGCGGGGCCGTGCCGGAGGCGTCGGACGAGGCGTCGACGGCCGCAGCGTGCCTGAGCTCTGGGTCGTCGGCCCAGGGGTGGGGCGGCCCGCCGTCGAGGTGACCGAGGCAGGAGGTGTGACAGGGCCGGACGAGCTGGCGAACGACGTGGCGGACGGGGTGCCCGGCGCCGAGCTGGGCACAGCGACGGTGGACGGGGTTGACCCTGTCGGAGGCTCGGATGACCGGACGCACGCGGACAGGGCGAGCGCCGAGGCGATAGCGGCAACTGCTGCCGCGAGCTTCCGACTCACGAGGCCACCATGCTGCCGGTGCTGCACTCGCAACAGATCCAGAAGTCCTGCACGCTGCACGGCGAGGTGCGTGCGCTCACACCGGTTCGACCGGCTGCCGCAGTATCGTGCGGAGCCGCTCGGGGGCACTGCGCCTGGGGTCACCCAGGTACACCTCGTGGTGCCGCCCGCGCGGGCGCATCCCCGCCGCCGCGATGGCGTCGTGGAGACGGCGCAGCGACGGCGCCTCGGCGGCATACGGGCCGACATGCAGCAGCTGGGCGCACCGGCCCTCCGCCCACGGACGCAGGGCCATCCGATCCAGGGCGGCGAGGTCCTTCGAGCGCGCCTGTCTGGTGGCTTCCGCCACGACGGCGGCGTCGATGGGTTCCGGCTGCATGATCATGGCCTGCCAGCGCCACCGGTCCCGGTCGGTCTCGGCCATGGTGCCCTCGCCGCGCGTCACCGCCTCGACCAGCGCCTGCTGGTCGTCGCCGTCGCCGACCCACCACAGCGCCTCGAGGGGCATCACCCGGGGTGCCTCACCGAGCGCCTTCTTGACGAGAAAGTGCACGGCGTAGCTCACCGCGAAGAGCGCCTGCAGCGCCGCTGCGAACTCCGGCCCCTCGGGCGACCCGTGACCGGGAACCACGAGGAAGGCCATCTCGGGCACGTCCACGAACTCGACCGTGCCGCGCCGTGGCTTGTAGAGGCTGTCGAGCGACACGGTGCTGGTGGTCATGTGCTCAGCGTCGTCTGCGGTGTGTTAGCGGTCCTGAGGCAAAGGTCCCGTCCATGGACCGGCCTCGTGGGACCAAAGTCTCCCCCGTCGGCGGCCACAGCCGAGCAAGGTGTGAGACGAGGGGCGAAGGAGGCAGACCGTCATGACGACCGCGGCAGGGGGATCCCGGAGCACGAGCGGCTCCCATGAAGCCGACGTTGCTCTGCGCGGTGCCAGCTCCGAGTCGGCGCGCGTCCCGGTGCGGCGACCGCGGCTGGCCTACGCCGACAACCTCAAGGTCGCCCTGGTCGCCGGCGTCATCCTCGCGCACGTCTTCCTCGCATGGAACGGGCTCGAGGGCGCCTGGGTGCTGAGCGAACCGACCGTGCGCGAGCCGCTGTTGAGCGTCCTCCTCCTCGCAACCGTGGTCGGCGTGTCGTTCGGGATGCCGCTGTTCTTCATGGTCGCAGGACTGTTCACGCCAGGATCGCTGGAGCACAAGGGGATCCGCCGATACCTGCGCGACCGCACCATCCGGCTGCTGACGCCCAGTGTGGCCTTCGTGCTGCTCCTCACGCCACCCATCGAGTTCGTCGACTCGAGCAACGCCGGATACCGCGGCAGCTTCTGGGACTTCGTCCCCCACGCCTGGCGGCCGCTGCCGCCTGCTCCCGGCCCCACGTGGTTCCTCGGCGTCCTGCTGGTGTTCTCGGTCGCGTATGCCGCGGTGCGGCGATACCTCCCCGCACGCCAGGACGTGGCTGGCCGGCTGACCGGGCGGTACATGATCGGGACCGTCTTCCTCGTAGCGGCGACCTCCTACGTGCTGCGGATCTGGGTGCCGTTCGGCGAGGAGCGCTGGCACCTCGCGCTGGCGCAGGCACCCGGGTGGGTCGCGGGGTTCACGCTCGGCGCGGTTGCCGCTGAACGGGAGTGGTTCGAACGCCTCGACCCGGCGCTGGTGCGCCGGGTGCGCCATGCCGCCTGGCTGGCCATCGCCGGGTGCGCAGGTCTGGTCGCCGTCCTCACGACCGCCGGCGGCGACCCGGACGCGTACGGTGGCGGTGGGACCTGGCAGTCGCTGGTGTTCGCGGTGGTCGAGGCCACGGTGCTCGTCACCGTCTCCGTGTGGGTGGTCGACGCGTTCAGGCGGCGAGCGCACGCTCACGGACCGCTGGCCCGGTGGCTCAGCCGAGCGGCATACGCGACCTTCCTCGTCCACCAGGGAGTCCTCGTCGTGCTGATCCTGGCCAGCCGGAACCTGGCCTGGCCCACCGAGGCCCGGTTCGTCCTCGTGGCGGTGACGGGAGTCGGCCTCTCGTTCCTGGTCGGCGGAGTGTTGCTGCGCGTGCCCGGCGTCGCCCGGTTCCTGTGACGCGCCCGCTGGACGCCGGCGCGGGCGGGAGCGGGCGGGACCAACTGCCCTGGCGACGGCCGGGTCTGCGACCGACCGTGGAGTGCACGTCCCCGTGAGGCTGGAGGAGCCATGACGCCCAGGAAGACCGCCCGGGCCGGCATCGTGGTCGGCATCGACACGTCCCGCGAGAGCGGTCTCGCCCTGGCATGGGCGGCCGACGAGGCCGCCCGCCGGCAGGTGCCCCTGCATGTCCTCCATGCATACTTCCCGGACCATCCCGATCCCGGCATCGGGGTGCCGGACGCCGCCCGGCCCACCGGCGCCCTGCACCTGTTGGCGTCACGAGCGGAGCGCGCCTGCGCCGATGCGGCCGCGACCGCCCACGCCCTGCACCCGGAGCTCGAGATCACGACCAGGCGGCAGCCTGCGATGCCCGGCGCAGCGTTGGTGGAGACGTCACGCACCGCAGCCTTGGTGGTGGTGGGAGCACGCGGGCTCGGTGCCTTCGGGAGCCTCCTGCTCGGCTCGGTCTCCATCCACGTGGCCGCTCACGCGCACTGTCCGGTCGTCGTGGTCCGCGAGGCGGCCACCCGCACGGTGCCGGACACGAGAGTCATCCTCGGAGTCGACGGCCACGCGCACTCCATGGGTGCGGTCAGGTTCGCCTTCGAGCAGGCCGCGATGCACGGCAAGGGACTCACGGTCGTCCACACCTGGCAGCTCGACAGCATGGAGGGCGCAGTCGTTCCCACGCCGGGCGGCTCGAACCGGGACCGGTTGGACGAGCAGGGGCGATCCCTCCTGGCCGAGTCCATCGCGGGGTTCCGCGAGGAGTTCCCCACCGTCGACGTACGCCGGCACGTGGTCGAGCGGAACCCCGTGGACGAGCTGGTGCGCCTGAGCCAGAACGCCCACCTGCTCGTGGTCGGGACGCGTGGGCGCGGGTCCATGGCGGGGCTGCTCGAGGGTTCTGTGTCTCAGGGCGTGCTGCGTAGGGCCCATTGCCCGGTAGCGGTTGTCCCTCCTCTGACCAAGGCTCCATGGGAGGCCCGCGCCCGTCCGCGCCCTCACCTCTCAGGCACCCTGCACCCCTGAGGGCACCGGATCTACCCTGAATGCGGCCCACGCCGGGGTGCCCGAGAGCGCCGGCGCATCGCATCAGACGTCACTCACTGAAAGGATGTCCACCCTGCCGGGTGGCGGGGCTTGGCGGTCAGGACCGGCCGGCATCGGGCTCCCGGACGAGTTCGAAGGCGCTCTCCTCCTCCTGGCTGTGGTGCTGTCCGCAAGCCGAAGCAGCTCGACGCCGTCGACGCCCGGGCGGGCCCCGGCGGCCTGCCCTGCGATGACGATGGACGCAAGCGTCGGCCGCCCTCTGGTCAACTGGGAGGCGGTCGCGGAACCAGCTCACACCTTGCTCACCACATGCGTGGAGAGTGCCCGCTCAGAAGGCCCCGGCGACCATGATGGAGATCCCGCCGGCCCAGACGGTGGCCTCGTCAACCCGCCAGCAAGGAACCGAACAGCTCGCCGTACCGGATCAGGTGGCGGTCGCTGAGGAAGTCGCTGGACACCCGTTCGTGCGCGGCGTCTCCGATCCGCGTCCGTCGCTCCGGGTTCCCGAAGAGGTCGGAGGCGAGGGCGGTGAACCGGTCCAGGTCGCTGGGGTCGGCGAGCAGCACGCCGCTGACGTCGTCCTCGATCTGGTCAGAGATGCCGCCGACAGCCGAGGCGACGACCGGACGCTTCTTCCACATCGGCTCGGTGACCGTCAGCCCGAAGCCCTCCGCCAGGCTCTTCTGCGCGACCACGGTCGCGTACCGCTGGAGCGCGTTGACCAGGTGCGCGTTCTCGTCGACGTCGTCCATGGGAAGGCAGCACAGGTGGACGCGCGCACGTCGCGACCGTGGAAGTGCACCGCGCAGGTGCTGGCAGTCCCTGAGCACCTGTTCGCTCTCGGGGTCGTCACTCACTCCACCCATCGCAGGCCCCGCGAGCAGCAGGTGCACGTTGTCAGGAAAGCGGTCCAGATAGTCGCTGAAGCCGGTGAGCACGCCGCTCATGTCCTTCAGCCGGTCCCACCGGCTGACCTGCAGCATCACCTGCACGTCGGGCGGCAACCGCCGGTCCTCGCCCAGCAACAGCCCGTGGTGCGCGCGGACCGCATCCCCGGAGCGGTCGCGACGGGCGAACGCGAGGCCGCCCTCGGCGGTCGGCTGGTCCACCAGGCCCGCACGATGCAGCACCGACCGGACGCTGTCAGCCGTCATCTCGGCGTTCTTGGCGCTGAGCGGGTCGAGCGACGGCGGGATCACCCAGGCACGTTCCGGCGGCACCCACGGTGGCGCGTACTCCTTGCGTGAGAAGACACATGCCTCGGCCGCCTCGACGAACGGGCGGAGCAGCTCCCAGCCTCCTTCCGTGTGCTCATTCGCCTGCTCGGTTCCGATGTGACAGCGCCAGATGACATGCGCACCCAGCTCGTGCAGCGCACGGGCCAGGCCGACGGTCTGCGGGTCGTGCAACAGCACGATGTCGCCGGGGCGGACTCGCTCGTGCCACCCCTCGAGGTTGCGGGCCAGCACCTGCCGGTAGTGGTCCAGGTCGGTCGCGCCGAGCCCACCGCCATCCCCCGGGGTCCCGTGGAGCAGGTTGTGCAGCCGCTTGGTCAGAGTGAAGAAGCGGTCGTCGCCCCTGAGCACCAGCCAGCGCGTGTCGACCCCGGCGCCTCTGCCGTAGCCCACCAGCGTCTGCAGCATCTCGGCCACGCCACCACCCCGCGCGGTCGAGCTGATGTTCCATACCGTGCGGCACGCCAATGACAGCCTGGCTGCCTCAGCAGCAGCCTCCAGAAGGGCGAGGCGCTCCACCGAGAGGACGTGGGCGAGCCGACGCAGGGACAAGGCACCTACAGCCACCTCGCGCATAAGTCATCATCTCCCACTGCGCTCCGCCTGGGGCACACCCGCACCGGCGTGCTCGAGGCCACCGACCCGGACCAGCCGGGGACGCCCGGCGTCTCTCCCGCCAGAAGGAGGCGCGGACTGGCCGGATGCCCTGCCTCGGGTTCCGGGGTGACCGGGTCGACACCGATGGCGGGACCTTCATCCCTGACCGTTCGCCGGCCTTGGCAACGACACTGAGATACGCCCGGGACCGAGGGACGACCGCTCGTCGCTCGTCGCTTGGAAGGAGCGCGTCCATGCTGGTGCGCGAAATCATGACTACGCCGGCAGTCCACATCGGCGAGAAGACGTCACCGCAGGCGGCTGTCCGGTTGATGGCGCGCGCTCACGTGACGAGCCTGCCGGTCGTGGACGCAGAGGGCCGGGTCGTCGGGATCGTCAGTGAGGCCGACATCCTGCGCCGCTCCATCCAGCCCGATCCCCGGGGGCATCTGCGCCCCACGCGCCGGGCCGGTGAGGCCCTTCCGGAGACCGTCGAGTCCCTGATGACCCGTGAACCGTACGTCACGCGGGCCGAGGAGGACGTCGCGGATGTGGTTGCCGTGTTGGCTGCCCATGGCTGGAAGAGCGTGCCGGTCGTGACAGGGCATCGTTTGGTCGGGATGCTGAGCCGCAGTGACGTCATCCGCTGCCTGTCCCGGCCCGACGACGAGATCGCTCACGACGTGACCCGGGTCTTTGTCCGATACGGCTCACCGAGGTGGCAGATCTCCGTGCGCGAGGGCATCGTCACCGTCAGTGCCACCAAGGGTGAGAACGAGCGTGCCTTGGCTGATGCGCTCGCCGCCGAGATCACCGGTGTCCGCGCCGTGTGCCACGACCCGCTGCCGTCCGCCGCAGAGACGTGAGCCGACACCGCGCGAGCGGCGGGCCGGCCGTTGACATCAGGGGACCTTGGTCCGCACCCGGGCGCTCAACCCACGCGCACGGTTGGGGTACACGGACCCCGCCCCGGGTCGCTCCCAGCACGCCAGCTCTCCGAACGGCTCCCCAGGCAGCACTCCAGCACGGGTCCGAGACCGAAGGAGGAACGCCATGCGACTACAACACGACACCAAGCCCGCCCTCGAGGCACCCGTGCGGGCCGGTCCCAGCCCGTCGGCCGGAAGGCAGGTGGCCCGGTTCGTGGTCCACGTGCTGCAGATGTGCGCCGTGATGTGTGTCAGCCTCGCCCTGCTGGGCCTGCTCGTTGCCGGGCTTGCCGCCGTGGTCGGGTTCTCCGATCCGCGTCAGGGCGCCCCGGTCCCGTCGGCCCTCGTGGTCACCCTGACCTTGGCAGGGGCCATGGTGGCGTGGATGCGGTTCATGGCCATGGGGTGGCAGCCGACCCTGGAGATGGCCGGATCGACCGTCCTTGCCGGCGCGCTGATGATCACCGGCTACGCCGTGGGCATCGTTCCCGCAGCCGCGGTCACGTCGGGAGTGTGCGGTCTGGCGTGTGCGCTCATGATCGCCGACATGCTCGTGCGCTTCCGGCTCTACGCGTCGCACCCGGCGCGCCACGCCCACCCCACGTGAGAGGCGGCCCGAAGACGACGGAGACGACGGAGGTGGGGGCTCGCGGGAGGCCTTCGAGCCGTTGCCCTCGCCCGTCTGCAGAGGGAGTCTGGTGTCAGACCAGGTTCTCGGCATGAGGGAGGCGGTGCATGAGAGTCGTCCGCTCCACGGTCGAGATCGACCGTCCGGTGCACGAGGTCTTCGCCTACGTCACGGATCCCGCTCACTTCCCCGAGTGGCAGGACGACGTCGTGCGCGTCGAGGGCGGCACCGGCTCGGCGGTCGGGTCGCGGTTCACCACGACGCGCCGGGCGGGCGCCCGGCAGTTCTCGTTGACGCAGGAGGTCACGGCGAGCGAGCCGCCGACGCTGTGGGCCGTCCGGGGCGTGGACGGGCCGGTCCGACCGCACGCCGCCATCACGATCGAGCCTCTCGCCGACGACACGAGGTCCCGCCTGACTGCGGTGATGGACCTCGAGGGCCACGGCATCGGCAGGGTCGTCGTCCCGTTGTTCGTGCGCCGTCGGGCCGCCCGGCAGGCACCGGTCAGCTACCAGCGGCTCAAGGAACGGCTCGAGCGTCGGTAGCAGGCGCTCCACAGCGCCCGCGAGCGAGGTGGCGCGGCAGCCCGGCCCGCATGGCCGCGTTTCTGCACATTCCGGACAGGTTCGTGTATCACCCGGACACCACCGCCCTCCGAGGCAACGATGGATGGCGGAGGAGGCGCACGGCGATGAGGTCACTGACATGAGCACGACGCAGGGCAGCGCAGGACCGGGCGCGGACGAGACGGACTGGCCGGATGGCTTCGACCGGGACCTCGACCGCGGCGACCAGGGCGAGGCGGTCGTCGAGCCGGACCTACCGTGGACCGACGAGCCGGAAGCGCCCCGCGACGGTGGGGAGGGCGGCGACGGTGGCGCCGGTGGTGGCATCGACCGTGGCCCGGTCGTCCTCCGCGGCCCGAAGGCCAGCGTCGGGAAGGCGCGGGCGTTCACGACCTACCTGCCCTCCGGGATGTGCTGCAACTTCGTGTGGAACTGCATCGCCGCGCCGCACAGCCTCGGCCTGCCCGACGCCAACGCCGCGTGGAACCGCTCGACGCGACGTCGCGGCGGCAGTGACGCCCCGGCGGGCGCGCCGGTGTACTGGGCCGGCGGCAAGCACGGGCACATCGCGCTGTCGGTCGGGGGCGGCCGAGTCCGGTCCACCGACTGGCCGCGGAAGGGGCAGGTGGGCGAGGTCGACATCACCGAGATGACGCGCGTGTGGCACCTGACCTACCGCGGCTGGTCGAGCGACTTCGCCGGGGTCGCGATCCCGGGCCTGGGTCAGAGCCCGACCATCACCACGGAAGGGCGCATCGACGACGAGGCGATCCGACCGGGCAGGCGCAACGCCGCGGTCCGGGCGTTCAACAAGGCCCTGTGGGACTCGATGCCGGCGGACTACCGCGCCGCCCACCGCGCGGCCTGGATGGGCGAGGACGCCGACCTCTACGGGCCGGTGTCCCAGCAGGTCTGCTTCGACCGCTACGCCCTGCTCAACGCGAAGGACCCGAAGCGGTGGCCGCTGCCGACCAAGCCGGTCTGGCCGGGGCCGGGGCTGCTGCGCTGGCTCAAGCTCACGCCCGACTGAGCGCGCCGACCCGGCGGCAGGCGGTCGGACGGTCGGTCAGCACGGCGGTCAGGAGGGCGGTCAGAGGTAGAGGCCGGTCTGGCCGTCCTCGACGCGCTGGGCCGCCACCGCGTGGATGTCGCGCTCCCGCAGCAGGACGTAGTCCTCGCCGTGCAGCTCCACCTCGGCGCGCTCCTCCGGGTCGAACAGGACGCGGTCGCCGAGCTGCACCTGCCGCACGCTCGCGCCCGTGGCGACGACGCGGGCCCAGGCGAGGCGCCGGCCGACGGACGCCGTGGCGGGGATGAGGATGCCGCCGCCGGAGCGCCGCTCCCCCTCGTTCTCGAGAGACACGAGGACGCGGTCGTGCAGCATCCGGATCGGCAGCTTCTCGTCGGACGCCGCCGAGGACCTCTTGGCCACGAGAGGGATCCGCGGCTCAGCGGCGGCGACGGCGCAGCAGCCCGACGACGACCACGGCGACGACGACCGCTGCCGCCACGGCGGCGACGCGCTCGACCCGCAGCTCACCGTCGGGGGTGTGCGTCGCCTCGTCGAGGCGCAGCCTGAGGCCCTGCATGGACCGTTGGGCGATGACCTGCGGCTGTGCGCGGTACGCGAGCTCGTTGACCGTGCCCTCGAGGCGGGCGCGGGTGGCCTGGATGTCCTGCTCGATCCGTGCGGTGTCGCTCATGCCTGGGTCCTTTCCCG
>NZ_JBPGXG010000072.1:0-23056 GCF_056755255.1 Monashia sp. HAY1-5C
TCCGTCGTCGGCAGCGTCAGATGTGTATAAGAGACAGTCGCCGGGCTGTGCCTCCTATCGGGGGTCGTCGGCGGCGTCGCCGGGCAGGTGCTCGACGACCGCGTCAACCTCACGAGCGGCTCGACGCTGCCGACTCCCGGCATCGGGGCAACCGCCCGCCCGGCGGGCAGCGTCGCCAACATCGCGGCGACCGCCCTGCCGAGCGTCGTGACGATCAAGGTCGACGGCGGCAGCGAGGGGTCGGCCACCGGGTCGGGCTTCGTCATCGACCGCAAGGGTCACATCCTGACCAACAACCACGTCGTGTCGGCCGCGAGCGGGCAGATCGACGTCGTGCTCAGCAACGGCGACACCGAGAAGGCCACGATCGTGGGCAAGGACGCCTCCTACGACCTGGCGGTCATCAGGATCGGCCGCACCGACCTCACGCCCCTCACGCTCGGCAGGTCCGACCAGGTCGTCGTCGGCGACCAGGTCATCGCCGTCGGGGCCCCGCTCGGGCTGGACCAGACCGTGACGACCGGCATCGTCAGCGCGCTCAACCGGCCGGTCACGCCGGGCGAGGGCACCGAGACCTCCTTCATCAACGCCATCCAGACCGACGCCGCGATCAACCCGGGCAACTCCGGCGGGCCCCTGCTCGACATGTCCGGACAGGTGATCGGCGTCAACTCGGCTATCGCCCGCGTGCCCGGCACCGGTGGCTCGACCGGCGGCAGCATCGGCCTCGGCTTCGCCATCCCGAGCGACCAGGCCCGGCGCACCGCCGACCAGCTCATCGCCACGGGCAAGGCCACCCACCCGATCATCGGCGTCAGCCTCGACCGCACCTTCAGCGGCGACGGCGCCCAGGTCCTCGACCGCCCGGACGCCGTGACGGCGGGCGGTCCCGCCGCCAAGGCGGGCGTCAGGCCGGGCGACATCATCACGGCCTTCGAGGGCAAGCGCATCCGCACCCCGGACCAGCTCATCGTCTCGATCCGCTCGCGCGCCGTCGGGGACACGGTCACGCTCACGGTGCTGCGCGACGGCCGTCGGACCGACCTGCAGATGACGCTCGAGGCCGACCCGGACAACTGAGCCGGCTCCCGGGGCGCTTCCGTATGATGGCGCGCGCCGGCCTGCAGGGAAGCGAGGAAGAGTGTTCGACATCAACGGGTGGGAGCTGCTCCTGCTCGGCCTCCTCGCGGTCATCGTCCTCGGCCCCGAGCGCCTTCCCGAGTACGCCGCCAAGTTCGGCCGGTTCGTCCGGCAGGCGCGGGCCATGGCCGACCGGGCCAAGGAGCAGCTCAAGGACGAGATGGGTCCGGAGTTCTCCGACATCGACTGGCGGGCCTACGACCCGCGCCAGTACGACCCGCGCCGGATCGTCCGCGACGCCCTGAGCGCGCCGGCCGACGAGCCCGAGCCGGAGCCGGACAAACCGGTGAGCCTGCCGCGCGGCCACGACCCGTCGAAACCGACGCCGTGGGACGCCGAGGCCACGTGAGCACGCCGTCGGGTCCCCGCCGAGAAAACGATCTGACCCAGAGGCATCGGCTGTCGGGGGCGGCAGCTATCGTCAGGAGCTGATGCCTCCCGAACCCGTCGCGCACCCGCCTGCCTCCGTCCGCTCCCTCTGGCGCCTGCGCGGGTACCTGCGGCCGCACCGTCGGGCCCTGGTCGTCATGTTCACCGCCTCGCTCGCCGGCGTCGGGCTGTCCATCGCCCTGCCACTGGTGACGCGCGCCATCATCGACGGGCCGATCTCGCGGCACGAGCTCGGCCCGGTCCTGCCGCTCGGGCTGCTCGCGCTCGGCCTCGGTGTCCTCGAGGCCGTGCTGATCTTCGTGCGCCGCTGGGTGCAGTCCAACGCCGTCCTCGGCCTCGAGACCGCGCTGCGCCGCGACCTCTACGAGCGTCTGCAGGCGCTGCCGATGAGCTTCCACACGCGGTGGCAGTCCGGCCAGCTGCTCTCGCGCGCTACCACCGACCTGTCGGCGATCCGCCGGTTCAGCGGGTTCGGCCTGCTGTTCCTCGTCGTCAACGTCCTGCAGCTCGTCGTCGTCACCGGCGTCCTGCTGTCGATGTACTGGCCGCTCGGGCTCGTCGTGGCCGCCGTGTCGGTGCCGATCATCTGGCTCTCGATGCGCTTCGAGAAGGCCTACGTCGTCGTCTCGCGCCGGGTCCAGGACCAGCAGGGTGACCTCGCGACCCAGGCCGAGGAGGGTGCCGTCGGCATCCGCGTCATCAAGTCGTTCGGCCGCAGCGACCACGTGTCCGGTCGTTACGACGCGGCGGCGCTCGAGCTGCGCGCGACGAGCATGGACAAGGTGCGCCTCTCCGCGAAGTTCTGGACCTTCCTGGAGGTCATCCCCAACCTCGCCGTCGTCGTCGTGCTGCTCCTCGGGGCGATCGGCGTCGGCCGCGGTGCGCTGACGCCGGGCGAGCTCGTCGCCTTCATCACCCTGATGCTCTCGCTCGTGTGGCCGGTCTCATCGCTCGGCGTCATCCTCGCGATGGCCCAGGAGGCGATGACCGCGGCGGCCCGGGTCCTCGAGATCTTCGACACCGCACCCGAGATCGTCTCGGGCGGGCAGACGTCGACGCCGAGGCGCGGCCACCTGCGCTTCGAGCACGTCGACTTCGCCTTTCCCGACGCCCCCGACCAGCCGGTGCTGCGCGACGTCAACCTCGACCTGCCGCCGGGGCAGACGGTCGCCCTCGTCGGCGCGACGGGCACCGGCAAGACCGCGCTGACCTCGCTCGTGCCCCGGCTGTTCGACGTCACCGGTGGGCGCATCACCATCGACGGCGTCGACGTGCGCGACCTCGACCTCGCGGCGCTGCGCAGCCTCGTCGCCACGGCCTTCGAGGAGCCGACCCTCTTCTCGATGAGCGCCCGCGAGAACGTGACCCTCGGTCGGGTAGAGGCCACCGAGGACGAGGTCCTCGCCGCGATCGAGATCGCCCAGGCGGGATTCGTCCACGACCTGCCGTGGGGGCTCGACACCCGCATCGGGGAGCAGGGCCTGTCGCTGTCCGGCGGGCAGCGCCAGCGGCTCGCCCTCGCGCGCGCCGTCCTGTCGCGTCCGGCGGTCCTCGTCCTCGACGACACCCTGTCCGCGCTCGACGTCCACACCGAGAAGCTCGTCGAGGAGGCGCTGTCGCGGGTGCTGTCCGACACCACCGGCCTCATCGTCGCCCACCGCGCCTCGACCGTCCTGCTCGCCGACCGCGTGGCCCTCCTGCAGGGCGGCACCATCACCCACGTCGGCACCCATCGCGAGCTGCTCGACACCGTCCCGGCCTACCGCGAGCTGCTCGCCGCGGACCCGGTGGCCGGACACGACGCCTCGGCGGAGGTGTCGGCATGAGCGCGCCCGTGCAGGACTGGCGCGGCGTCGCCTCGGACGAGACCGAGGGCGAGCTGACCGCGCAGGCCTCGGCCCGGCTCGCGGGCCGCTCACGGCGGCTGCTCGCCGACGTGATGCGGCCGTGGCGGCGGGCGCTGTGGTGGCTCATGGCCGTCGTCGTCGTCGAGAACGGGGCCCGCCTCGCCATCCCGTACCTCGTCAAGGAGGGCATCGACGTCGGCATCCCGCCGATCCGTGACTCCGGCGACCTCGACCCGCTGCTCGTCGTCGTCGCCCTCGTCCTCGCCGCCACCGTCACGCAGGCCGTCGCGCGCAACCTCTTCCTCGTGCGCTCCGGCCAGATCGGCCAGGACATCCTCCTGTCGATCCGCCGGCGCGTCTTCCGGCACTTCCAGCGCCTCAGCCCCGCCTTCCACGACCGGTACACCTCGGGCCGCGTCATCTCGCGCCAGACCTCCGACGTCGATGCCATCTACGAGATGCTCGAGACCGGCTTCGACGGCCTCGTCACGGCCGCGCTGACGCTCGTCGGCACGTCCGTCCTGCTGCTCGTCCTCGACGTCAAGCTCGGTCTCGTCGCCCTGCTCTGCGGCCCGTTCCTCGCCTGGCTGACCAACTGGTTCCGCAAGGAGTCGGCGCGCAGCTACCGCGCGACCCGCGAGAAGGTCGCCCTCGTCATCGTCCACTTCGTCGAGTCGATGAACGGCATCCGCGCGGTCCAGGCCTTCCGCCGCGAGCCGCGCAACCAGGAGATCTTCGACGACGTCAACGACCAGTACCGGCGCGCCAACCTCGTCGCGTTCCGCCTCGTCGCCTGGTTCATGCCCGGCATCCGCCTCATCGGCAACGTCACCATCGCGGTGGTGCTGCTCTACGGCGGCTACCTCGCCTACGAGGGCGAGGTCACGGTCGGCGTGCTCGCCGCGTTCCTGCTGTACCTGCGGCAGTTCTTCGAGCCGATGATGGAGATCTCCCAGTTCTACAACACCTTCCAGTCCGCCTCGGCCGCGCTCGAGAAGCTGTCCGGCGTCCTCGAGGAGGAGCCCGACGTCCCTGAGCCGACCGACCCCGTCGCGCTCGAGGGGGCGCGCGGCGAGCTGCGTCTCGAGCACGTCCGGTTCGAGTACGTGCCCGGCACCCCCGTCCTGCCCGACCTCGACCTCACGGTCCCCGCGGGCCAGACCGTCGCCCTCGTCGGGACGACCGGTGCCGGCAAGACGACCCTGGCCAAGCTGGCGACGCGGTTCTACGACCCGACGCGGGGCGCGGTGCTGCTCGACGGCGTCGACCTGCGCCGCATCCGGTCCGAGGACCTGCACCGCGCGGTCGTCATGGTGACCCAGGAGAGCTACCTGTTCAGCGGCACGGTCGCCGACAACATCCGCTTCGGCCGGCCCGAGGCCACCGACGAACAGGTGCAGGCCGCGGCGCGGGCCCTCGGTGCGGACGCGTTCATCTCCGCCCTGCCCGAGGGGTACGCGACGCCGGTGTCCAACCGTGGTGGCCTGCTCAGCGCCGGCCAGCGTCAGCTCGTCGCGTTCGCCCGGGCCTTCCTCGCCGACCCCCCGGTGCTCATCCTCGACGAGGCGACGTCCTCCCTCGACATCCCGTCCGAGCGGCTCGTGCAGCGGGCCCTGCAGACCATCCTCGCCGGGCGCACCGCCGTCGTCATCGCGCACCGTCTGTCGACCGTCGAGATCGCCGACCGGGTGCTCGTCATGGAGCACGGGCGCATCGTCGAGGACGGTGCGCCGGGCGACCTCATCGAGGCCGGGTCGGGCCGGTTCGCCGGCCTGCACCGGGCCTGGATGGACTCCCTGGCCTGAGTCGCCCCCCCGGGCGCGTTCAGCGCCCGACGGGGCTCAGGCCGAGGGAGCGGCCGGCCAGGCCGCGGGCCCGGCTCGCGAGGCCCCGCGCGATGCCCCGCAGTGCGACCCCCGCGGCCGAGTCCGGGGCGCCGAGGACGACGGGCGTGCCGGCGTCGCCGCCCTCGCGCAGCCGCGTGTCGAGCGGGATCTGGCCGAGCAGCTCGACGGGCGCGCCGATGCTGCGGCTCAGCGAGTCGGCGACGGCGCGGCCGCCGCCGGAGCCGAAGATCTCCTGACGCGAGCCGTCGGGCAGCTCGAGCCAGCTCATGTTCTCGATGACGCCGGCGAGGCGCTGGTGGGTCTGCAGGGCGATCGACCCGGCGCGCTCGGCGACCTCGGCGGCGGCCTGCTGCGGCGTCGTGACGACGAGGATCTCGGCCGTCGGGATGAGCTGGGCCACCGAGATGGCGATGTCGCCGGTGCCGGGGGGCAGGTCGAGCAGCAGGACGTCGAGGTCGCCCCAGAAGACGTCGCCGAGGAACTGCTGCAGGGCCCGGTGCAGCATGGGGCCGCGCCAGACGACGGGCTGGTTGCCGGGCACGAACATGCCGATCGAGATGACCTTCACGTCGTGGCTGACGGGCGGAAGGATCATGTCGTCGACCTGCGTCGGGCGCTGCTCGACGCCGAGCATGCGCGGCACCGAGAAGCCGTAGACGTCGGCGTCGACCACCCCGACCCGCAGGCCCTGCTCGGCCATGGCGGCCGCGAGGTTGACGGTGACCGAGGACTTGCCGACGCCGCCCTTGCCGGACGCGACCGCGTAGACGCGCGTCAGGCTGTTCGGCCTGGCGAAGGGGATCTCCTTCTCGGGTGCGCCGCCGCGCAGCTGCTGGCGCAGGGCCGCGCGCTGCTCGTCGCTCATGACGTCGAGGGCGACGTCGACGGAGGTCACGCCCTCGACCGCGAGGAGGGCTGCCGTCGTGTCGCGGGTCAGGGTGTCCTTCATCGGGCAGCCCGAGACCGTGAGGTAGATGGCCACGGCCACCGCACCGGCGTCGTCGACCTCGACCGACTTGACCATGCCGAGCTCGGTGATCGGCTTGCGGATCTCGGGGTCGTTGACCTTCGACAGTGCCGTGAGCAGGGTGTCACGGCTCGGCAGCGCGGGGGCGGACATGTCCTCCATCGTAGGTCGCGCCCGCGGCCCTCCCGACCACGGTCCGTGTCTACCGCGACACACACCGCCACCCACGGTGACGCACACCGCAGGCACCCACCGAGTGGCCACCCCGGAGCGCAACACACCGAGTAGTGGCCAACGCGTCGGGGTGTACCCGTGACGGGTTGGCGACTACTCGGTGTGTTGCGCGGGGGTGGGCTCGTCGGAGCGGTGGATGAGGGCGCGCTCCTCGAGCTCGTCGATGAGGCTGCGGAGCTCGGAGCGGAGGAAGTCGCGCGTCGCCTGCTCGCGCAGGGCCAGGCGCAGCGAGGCGACCTCGCGCGTCAGGAACTCGGTGTCGGCGAGGTTGCGCTCGTCGCGGGCGCGGTCCTGCTCGAGGGCGACGCGGTCGCGGTCGGCCTGCCGGTTCTGGGCGAGGAGGATGAGCGGCGCGGCGTACGAGGCCTGCAGGCTGAGCATCAGCGTCAGGAAGATGAAGGGGTACTGGTCGAAGACGAGGTCGCGCGGGGCGAGGACGTTCCAGCCGATCCACGCGACGACGAAGACCGTCATCCCGATGAGGAACTGCGCGGTGCCCATGAACCGCGCGAACTTCTCGGACAGGACCCCGAAGGCCTCCTGCGAGAACGACACGGTCAGGAGGCGGGGCCGCTGCTCGCGTGGCTGGTCCAGCTTGTCGAGCTTGTCGATACGGCTGCCCCGCGGGCCGGTGCGCCGCTCGGCTCGCTCGCTCACGGGCGCACCTCCAGCTCGTGCCGCTCCTCACGCCAGTCCTCCGGGAGGATGTGGTCGAGGACGTCGTCGACGGTGACCGCGCCGATGAGGCGTCCGTCGTCGTCGACGACGGGCAGCGACACGAGGTTGTACGTCGCGAGGGTGCGCGTGACGGTCTCGAGCGAGGCGCTCGCCGGCACCGGCTCCATCTCCTTGTCGATGATGCTGCCGACGGCGGCGTGCGGCGGCTCGCGCAGCAGCCGCTGGATGTGGACGAGCCCGAGGTAGCGGCCGGTCGGGACCTCGAGCGGCGGACGGCACACGTAGACCATCGACGCGAGAGCCGGCGCGAGCTCCTCGCGGCGGACCATCGCGAGGGCCTCGGCGATGGTGGCCTCGGGACCGAGGACGACGGGCTCGGTCGTCATCATGCCGCCGGCGGTGTTCTCGTCGTACGTCAGCAGGCGGCGCAGGGGAGCCGCGTCCTCGGGCTCCATGAGCTGGAGCAGCTGCTCGGCCTGCTCGGGCGGCAGGTCGGCGAGCAGGTCCGCGGCGTCGTCGGGCTCCATCGCCTCGAGGACGTCGGCGGCGCGCTCGGTGTCGAGGCCGGCGATGATCTCGACCTGGTCGTCCTCGGGCAGCTCCTCGAGGACGTCGGCGAGGCGCTCGTCGTCGAGCGCGGCGGCCACCTCGGCGCGACGCTTGGGGTTGAGGTCGTGGATCACCTCAGCGAGGTCGGCGACCTTGAGGTCGTCGTAGGTCTCGAGGAGCCGCTCGGCGCTCTGGGCGGCGGCCTGGTCGTGCAGACCGGTGACGTCGCGGATGTCGACGAGCATCGTCTTGCCGGAACGGCGCCGGGTCAGCCGCGAGACGGCGCGCGAGGCCGACGAGACGCCGGAGACCTGGCGCACGAACACCTTGACACCGAGCCAGTCGCGTCGGGGCCCCTGCTCGATGGCGAGGTCCTCGACGACGGCATCGGCGAAGCCGGCCTCGATGGCGTCGGGGGTGGTGACGTGGACGGCGCGGTCGAACAGCTCGGCGGCGACGAGCACCTCGTTGGTGCGCTGCTCGAAGCGGCGCATGTTGACCAGACCCGTCGTGATGACGGCACCGGCGTCGATGGAGGTGACGCGGGTCATCGGAACGAAGACGCGGCGGCGCCCGGGCACCTCGACGACCAGACCGATGACGCGCGGCTGCGGCCGGCCCGCGGGAAACACCACCACGACGTCGCGGACGCGCCCGACCTGGTCGCCGAGCGGGTCGAAGACGCTCAGGCCGGTCAGGCGCGCGACGAAGACGCGGGTGTTTCCACTCATGACGCCAAGGCTATTCGGTCAGGACGGACGGCGACGTCCGCCACGTCGCTGCTGGTGCTTGCGCATCTTGGCCCGCTCCTTGGCCGCCTTGCGCCGGCTCCGCTCCTCGGCGCGTGCCTGCTGGCGCTGGGCCTTCTCCTCGCCGCGGCCGCCCAGGTGCCAGGGGCGCCAGGCCGTCGTCGTGGCGGTGGTGCGGGCCGGTGCGGCCCGGTGGGCGTCGGCGGAGTAGGCGCCGGGCGACTCGACCGGCTCCCCGAACGGGACGAGCGCGGTGATGGTGCACTCGGCGGCCCACCGGGCCAGCGAGTCGTCGACGGCGTTGAGCCGAGAGGCCTTGAGCAGGTCGGCGGCCCGGGCCCACTGGGGCGTGCCGGGTTGCAGGACGTGGACCGTCGCGCGGACGGTGAGCAGCCGGCCACCGGTGTCCTTGCTGCGCAGGACCAGTCGGACCTCCTTCGGCAGCCAGGGCAGCGGCTGCTCGCCCGGACCGCTGACGACGAGCGCCGCGCCCTCGTCCCACACGTGCCAGGCCGGCCAGGCACGGTCGTCGGCGACGTCGATCCACAGCAGCCCGGACTTGCCCATCGCCTCGTCGAGGAGCGCGCTGAGGTTGGCGGCCGGTGCGCGGGGGGTGTCCGTGGAGTCGTCGGTCGTGCCGCGGACGGCGGTACGGTCGGCGGGCTCGCGGACGGGCTCGCCGGTGGGGCCGGTCGTCGCTGGCGCGGTGCTGGGGTCGCTCACAGGGCCACCCTAGTGATCCGCACCTCATGCCGGCCGGGCGTGAGCGCGGTCATAACCGGTGCCGTGGGGCCGCCGCTAGGTTGGCGCCCATGCGCAGCGCGAAGGACTTCTTCCGTCCCCTCGCGGTGGGTGCGCCGGCTCCGCTCACGCAGGTGCCGGCCCGCCCGTCGCGGGTCATCCACTTCTTCGACCCGAGCAACGAGAAGATGGCGGCCAAGGTCCCCGGCCTCGTCGGCACGGTGGACGTGCTGCTCGGCAACCTCGAGGACGCCGTCAAGGCCGACCGCAAGGAGGCGGCCCGGGCGGGCCTCGTCGCCGTCGCGAAGACCACGGACTTCGGCGAGCACACGCAGCTGTGGACGCGCGTCAACGCGCTCGACAGCCCGTGGGCGCTCGACGACCTGACGACGCTCGTCACCGAGATCGGCGACAAGCTGGACGTCGTCATGGTCCCCAAGGTGCAGGGCGCCGAGGACATCCACTACGTCGACCGGCTGCTGGCCCAGCTGGAGGCCAGGGCGGGGCTGACGCGTCCGATCCTCGTGCACGCGATCCTCGAGACGGCGCGCGGCATGGTCAACGTCGAGGAGATCTGCGGGGCCAGCCCGCGCATGCAGGGGCTCTCCCTCGGGCCGGCCGACCTCGCGGCCGACCGCCGGATGAAGACGACCCGTGTCGGCGGTGGCCACCCCGGCTACCTCGTGCGCGAGGACGCACCGGGCGACGACGTCCACGCGACCCGCCCGGTGCACCAGCAGGACCTGTGGCACTACACGATCGCCCGGATGGTCGACGCCTGCGCGATGCACGGCATCTACCCGTACTACGGCCCGTTCGGCGACATCACGGACGTCGTCGCGTGCGAGGACCAGTTCCGCAACGCGTTCCTGCTCGGCTGTGTCGGGGCGTGGTCGCTGCACCCGGTGCAGATCGACATCGCCAAGCGGGTGTTCAGCCCGTCGCCCGACGACGTGCGCCACGCCCGACGCGTCGTCGCCGCCATGGGCGACGGCACCGGGGCGGTCATGCTCGACGGGAAGATGGAGGACGACGCGAGCCTCAAGCAGTGCCTCGTCATCGTCGAGCTCGCCGAGCGGCTCGCGGCCACGGATCCCGACCTCGCTCGACGCTACGCCGAACCCGCCGAACCCGAGCTCCGGGGACAAGGGGCCTGAGGAATGGGACCCGACGAGACCGCCTTCCGTCCGCGTCGCTCGGTGCTCTACCTGCCGAGCTCCAACGAACGGGCGCTCGAGAAGGCCAGGACGCTGCCCGTCGACGGGCTGATCCTCGACCTCGAGGATGCCGTCGCGCCGGAGGCCAAGGACTCCGCTCGCGAGAACGCCTGTGCCGCAGCTCGATCGGGCGCCTACGGTCGACGCGAGCTGACGATACGCGTCAACGCCATCGGGACCCGGTGGCACGAGGACGACCTCGCCGCCGCGGCCGCTGCCGGCCCGGATGCCGTCGTCGTGCCCAAGGTCGGGTCGGCCGACGAGGTGCGCTCCCTCGTCGACGCGCTCGAGGCCGCGGGTGCCCCGGAGCGCACGCGGCTGTGGGCCATGGTCGAGACCCCGGCGGCGATCCTCGACGCCGCCCGGATCGCCGCTGCGTCGGACCGGCTGGCCTGTCTCGTCCTCGGGACCAACGACCTCTACAAGGAGCTCGGGGCCTCCTTCGCGCCGGGTCGCGCCGCCGTCATGACGAGCCTGCAGCTGGCGGTGCTCGGGGCCCGGGCGGCCGGCGTCGCGGTGCTCGACGGCGTCTTCAACGACGTCAAGGACGCCGACGGGTTCCTCGCCGAGGCGCGTCAGGGTCGGGAGCTCGGCTTCGACGGCAAGACGCTCATCCACCCGGCACAGGTCGGCCCGGCCAACGAGGTCTTCGCCCCGAGCGCGGGGCAGGTCGAGGACGCCCGCGCCGTCATCGAGGCGTTCGAGCAGGCGCAGTCCGAGGGCCGTGGCGTCGCCACGCTGAACGGCCGGCTCGTCGAGAACCTCCACGTCGACACGGCGCGCAAGGTCATCGCGACCGCCGAGGCGATCTCGGCCCTCGCCGACTGACCCGCCTCCGTCCGCTGCCGAGACCTCGACCCGAGGAGCGGCTCAGGTGACCGCGTGGAGCTTGTCGGGGTTGCGGATGCCGTACACGGCCACGACGCGGTCGTCCTCGACGGTGAGGAACCACACCGAGTCGACGCCCTCGGCGGTCAGCAGCACGACCGCGTCCTCGCCGTTGACGACGCGCACCTCGGCACCGGTCACGGCCGCCGACTCCGGCCGGTTCAGGACGCCGGCGAGCCAGCGGGCGACCTTGTCCGCCGTGTGGATCGGGCGCAGGGCCGCGCGGCGGATCCCGCCGCCGTCGCTGACGAGGGTGACGTCGGGGGCGAGCACCTCGAAGAGCGCCTCGACCTGACCGCCGGCGGCCGCGGCGAGGAACCGTTCGGTCACCTCCCGGTGCCGAGCCGCGTCGACGACGCTCCGGGGCCGCCGCGCCTCGACGTGCGAGCGTGCCCGGTGCACGAGCTGGCGCACCGCCGCGGGTGACCGGTCGAGCGTCGTGGCCACCTCGGTGGCCGGCATGCCGAACACCTCGGTCAGGACGAACGCCGCGCGCTCCAGCGGGCTGAGCGACTCGAGGACGATGAGCATCGCCATCGACACCTCGTCGGCCAGCTCGGCGGCGGCGGCACCGTCGTCCCGGGGGTCGCTCGCGACCGGCTCGGGCAACCACGGGCCGACGTAGGTCTCGCGCCGCGAGCGCAGCTGGCGAAGGCGGTTGAGGGCCAGACGCGTCGTCACCGTCAGCAGGAAGGCGCGCGGCTCGTCGACCGTGGAAAGGTCGACGTCGCGCCACCGCAGCCACGCCTCCTGCACGACGTCCTCGGCGTCGCTGTGGCTGGACAGGATCCGGTAGGCGGCACCGACGAGCCTGCCGCGGTGCTCCTCGAAGACCGCCGTCTGGGGGTGCCGGGTCGCGGGCGTCCCGTCGGCGGCGTCCGGTGTCGCAGGGGTCCTCATCGGTTCCTCACCTCGTGGTCTGGTGGCTGCCGGCCGGCCACCGCGATCATCGCAGGGACCGGCGGCGCATGCGGTTCGACAGGTGGACACGCGTCGCGCCCACGGTGTGACATGGCGGACGCGCCGGAGCCGGCCCCGTTTCCCGTGCAGGGCCGACCCGGGTGAGACTGGGGCCGTGACGACGCCCGAGACGCGCCCGCCGAGGCTCGCGTCGACCGCGCGAACTTCTGCGGGCCGGCCGGGCCCCACGCGTGCGCCCGGCGTCGGGAACGAGCCGCCACTGCGGCTGACGCGTCGGGGTGTCCTCGTCCTCGGTGGGCTCGGGGCCGCCGCGGTCGCCGGCGGCGGCTGGGCGCTCGCCTCGGTGATCGCGCCGGACCACCCCGTGACGATGACGCCGGAGGCCAGGGACCGCCCCGTCGCGGTCGAGCGGTCCGTGCTCCGACGCCGGGACGCCGTCGGCGGGGTGGCCCACCACTACGAGGTGGACGGCCGGGCGACGCCGTACTACGTGCAGGACGCCTTCGCCGCCACGCTCGCGGCGTGGATGACGACGCACCGGGCGCTGACCGGCCAGCGCCCGGAGGCCCTGCACTCCTACGGCGGCTGGACCAGGGGTGCCGGCACGTCGTGGCACCACTCCGGCCAGGCGCTCGACGTCGCCCGCCTCCGCGCCGACGGACGGGACGTCGCCTCGCTGCGCTACGACCGCTGGCGCGACGACACCGCCGCCGAGGTGCGCCGCCGGCTCCGGACCTACTGGCAGGTGGCGGCCGGCCTGCACCTGCACTTCGCGGACGTGCTGACCTACCTGTTCGACGCCTCGCACGCCAACCACATCCACGTCGACAGCGGACGCTTCGGCCCCGGCGGACTCCCCCGGCTCATCCCGCGCTCGGGCGCCCAGGTCCAGGCGGTCCAGGCCATGTGCGTCCACGTGTGGGGACGCGGCGAGGTGACGATCACCGGCCGGCTCGACGCGGCGACGCGGGACGCGACGACCGCGATCCTGCGCGACCACGGGGGCGAGGGCGAGCTGACCGACGGCGTCGAGGCGTGGCAGGCCTTCCTCCGGGCCACGATGCGCGAGGCGCGTGACGCCTGAGCGCGACGCGCGCCGCGCGGGCGACCGTAGGATCGGCCGCATGCCCCGGAGCGTGCTCACCCCGCAGGTGGAGGACTTCCCGCGCTGGTACCAGGACGTCGTCGCCAAGGCGGAGCTGGCCGACAACGGTCCGGTGCGCGGCACCATGGTCATCCGCCCGTACGGCTACGCGATCTGGGAGCGGATGCAGGCCGACATGGACCGGCGGATCAAGGAGGCCGGCGCCTGCAACGCCTACTTCCCGCTCTTCATCCCGGAGTCCTACCTGACCCGCGAGGCCGAGCACGTCGAGGGCTTCAGCCCCGAGCTGGCGGTGGTCACCCACGCGGGCGGCAAGGAGCTCGACGAGCCGGTCGTCGTGCGGCCGACGTCCGAGACCGTCATCGGTGAGTACATGGCGAAGTGGACCCAGAGCTACCGCGACCTGCCGCTGCTGCTCAACCAGTGGGCCAACGTCGTGCGGTGGGAGCTGCGCCCGCGGGTCTTCCTGCGCACCAGCGAGTTCCTCTGGCAGGAGGGCCACACGGCGCACGCGACCGAGCAGGACGCACGCGACTACGCCTGGCGCATCCACTCCGAGGTCTACGCGGCCTTCATGCGGGAGATGCTCGCGATGCCGGTGGTCCTCGGCCGCAAGACCGCTCGCGAGCGTTTCGCCGGGGCGACGAACACCCTTGCGCTGGAGGCGATGATGCGCGACGGCAAGGCCCTGCAGATGGGGACGAGCCACGAGCTCGGCCAGAACTTCGCCACGGCGTTCGACATCACCTACCTGTCCGAGCAGGGCCACCGGGAGCTGTGCTGGACGACCTCGTGGGGCACCTCCACCCGCATGCTCGGCGGCCTGATCATGTGCCACGGCGACGACGCCGGCCTGCAGGTTCCGCCACGTCTGGCACCGGTGCAGGCGCTCGTCATGGTCGTCAAGGCAGGCGAGGGGGTCGCCGAGGCCGCGGCTCGGGTCCGCACCGACCTCGTCGCCGCCGGTGTCCGTGCCGAGCTCGACGACCGCACCGACACCCCCTTCGGCCGCCGCGCGGTCGACGCCGAGCTCAAGGGCATCCCGGTACGGGTCGAGGTCGGGCCCCGCGACCTCGTCGACGACAGCGTCACCGTGGTGCGCCGCATCGCCGGGGGGAAGGCGCCGGTGTCGCTGCGCGCCCTCGTGCCGACCGTCACGGCGGCCCTCGCCGAGGACCAGGACTCCCTCTACGCGGCTGCCCTGGCGCACCGTGACGCGCGCACGAGCGCCGTGACGACGATCGAGGAGGCCGCCGAGGCCGCCCGCACCGGATGGGCGACGATCCCGTGGGCGACGCTCGGGGTCGAGGGCGAGGAGCGGCTGGCCGCATCGACCGTCACCGTGCGGTGCCTGACGATGCCCGACGGCTCGGTGCCACCGTCGGAGGACGCGGACGGAGTGCTCGCCGTCGTCGGCCGTGCCTACTGACGCGAACCCGAAGGCGGTGGTTTCCTCGGTCGGGACCTCCCGTCCGGGGTGCGCGGCGTCACGGTCGGTCTGGGGAAGGTCCGGGCCCGCGGCGTCGTTGAGACCGACGTGAGGACGGTGGACGCGTGAGCGAGCAGCACAGCGACGAGACGGTGACGCCCGGGCGACCCGTGCCGCAGCCCGGGACGGCGCAGCCGGAGGTGCTGACGCCGCTGCTGCGCGACCGTGAGAGCGTCATGGTCTACGACCGCGAGCACGAGCTGTCCCCCGAGGCCCTGCGGGCCATCCTCGAGGCCGCGCGGTGGGCGCCGTCGGCGGGCAACTCGCAGCCCTGGGGCTTCATCGTCGGCCGCCGCGGGGACGAGACGCACGCCGCGATGATCGAGGTTCTGAGCGCCCCGAACCGGGTGTGGGCCCCGTCGGCGTCGGCGATCGTCTTCACGCTGCACCAGGTGGCGACGGACGAGGACCACGAGGTGTCCTACAGCGACTACGCGATGTTCGACCTCGGCCAGGCCGTCGCCCACATCACCGTGCAGGCCCGGTCGATGGGGTTGCAGGTGCGCCAGTTCGGCGGCTTCGACCACCGCGCCGCGAACGAGGCGTTCGCCGTACCGCGGCACTGGGCCGTCACGACGGGCATCGCCCTGGGCCTACCGGCACCGGCGGGCGTCGACGACGAGATGCCCGACTGGGTGCGCACCCGGGCACGGCTCCCTCGATCCCGCCTGCCGCTCGAGGAGTTCGTCCACTCGGGGAAGTTCGGCCACCCGGCCGACTTCCTGTCCGAGCCCCCGTCCTGACGCCGAAACCGTCCCGGGGCGGGGACCACGCCACGAACGCGTGGTCCCCGCCCGCCTGCCACGACGTCGTCGTCGAGCCGTCGTCCGCGGCGTCACCACCGTGACGTCGCGGCCGCCATGAGGTCACCGAAGAGGAGGCCGTGGTCGACCTCGAACCCACGACGCGTGAACCAGTCCCCGATGTTGCGCGCGTCGCGCTCGAGGAACTCGGGCCCGTGCGGGTTGCCGATGACGTCGACGACCTGCGGCCAGTCGATGATGACGAGCCTGGCCGCCTCGCCCTCGCCGTCGAGAAGGACGTTGTACGGCGAGAGGTCGCCGTGCGCCCAGCCCAGCTCGGCGAGCCGGAGCATCGCGTCGCGCAGCTGCTCGAAGAGCCCGGGCAGCAGCTCCGGGTCCGGACGGGTCTGCGCGAGCCGCGGCGCAGCCTGCCCGTCGGGAGTGCCGATGAACTCCATCAGCATCTCCTCGTCGGACATCTGCACCGGGTACGGCACGGGCAGGCCCTCGTGCCAGAGCCGGACCAGCGTCTCGAACTCCGCGAAGGCCCAGAGCCCACTGATGAGCTCCTTGCCGAACGAGGTACGCGTGCGGATGGCCCGCGTCTCGCGCGACTTGCGGACCCGACGGCCCTCGAGGTAGCCGGCGTCGCGGTGGAAGAGCCGGTTCCTGCTCGACCGGTACCGCTTGCCGGCCATGAGCACGTCGCGGTCGGGCGAGCCTGGCACCCACCGCCGGACGAGGTGGACGTCGGCCTCCTTGCCCGTCTTGAGGACGCCGAGGTCGGACTCCACGGCTCCGAGGTCGGTGATGACCCACTCGGGGCGCGGCTTGGGACCGTGGGTCGCACCGTCCCACGACGACCACCGCTCGCCTTCGGGTGGACCGTCGGGGTCGGTGTCGACCGCGTACTGCTCGACGTCGAGGTCGGACAGGCGGCCGTCGGTCAGGTGAGGGTCGAATACCTCGTATTCGTCCTCGTGGAAAGCATTGAAAGACAAGGAAACTCCAAGGAAGAAGTGAGCTGGGCGGTCATGCCCGGGACCGTGATCGACATGTCACCCTCCTTGGGTCGGTGCGGACGGCCGTATGCGGCCCGCTCTGGTAGAGAGTGGCGCGGGCGCGCGCCGTCGGCAACCGATTTACGCGGCCGACGCGCCCCACGACCCGGCCCGCACGGGTCCTCCCGGACGACTTGTGCCGTTTCGGTATCAAAGCCGCCCTCTGCCGCTCTACCGTGGCAAGGAGCAGGGTCCGTCTCGGAGGTGAGCCAGGAATGCCGACCGCGTCCTTCGGTGGGGGAGCGGTGCGCGTACGCACGCCCCGGAACTACGACGCCACGCCCGCGCCGGACCGCTCCCGCGACCTCCCGCTGCCCTCGTCGGCCGGGGCGCGCAAGGAGGGCGTCCTCGCCGCCCTCCAGGACGAGCAGTTCGACGTCGTCGAGCGGATCGCCCTCTCCCCGAGGGCCTCTCGTAACCTGGACAGCGCTGCAGCCAACCGCGTGGGGACCGTCGCGGTCGACGTCGACGTGCCCCCGGAACAGGACGCCGTCGTCCTCGTCGAGCGGGACGGCGTGTGGTCCTGGCACCTGCCGAGGGGCCGCACCCGAGGGCTGGGCGACGGCTCGCGGACGGTCAGCTTCCGCATCGACGTGCAGCCGACGCGTCCGTCCACGCCGTCCCGACGCCGACCGGCCGCTCGCGGTGACCGAACCCGAGCCCTCGGACCGCCCGGAACCACGGACCGGGGCCTGCTCGGTGACCTCGTGCACGGGGCGGCGGAGGCGGTCGTCCTGCGGTTCGCGTCACCGCTGCTCGACACGCTCGTCGACCGGCTCGAGACCGGGACCCGCACCGGCCTCGTCCACGTCACCGACGAGCCGGTCGAGACGTGGCTCCCCGTCGAGACGCTGGCCGACGTCCCCCTCCCGACCGACCGGCCCGCGCGGGTCCTGCTCCTCGTCCACGGGACGTTCTCCTCGACCGCGGGGGCCTTCGGCGCGTTGTCGCTGGCCCCCGGGGCCGGTGGATTCGTGCGGACCCTCGTCGAGGCCTACGACGCCGTCATCGGTTACGACCACCGCACCCTGAGCCTCGACCCGGAGCAGAACGCCCGCGACCTGCTCGAGCGGCTCCACGTCGCGGGGGTGCGCGACGACCTCGTCCTCGACGTCGTGACGCACAGCCGTGGCGGGCTCGTGACCCGGTCGTTCATCGAGTCGGTGCTGCCCGGGTCCGGCTGGGGAGCAACGGTCGACACCGCCGTGTTCGTCGCCTCGACGCACGGTGGGACGCACCTGGCCGACCCGGCCCGGTGGCGCGACCTCGTCGACCTCTACACCAACCTCGTCACGCTCGCTGCGAGCGGGCTCGGGCTCGTCCCGGGCGCGGCTCCCTTCGCGGCGGTCGTCGGCGGCGTCGTGCGGGCGGTCGGCAGCCTCGTCAAGGTCCTCGCGACCGCGGCCACGGCGAGCGGTGACGACGCCGCGGTCCCGGGCCTGGCCGCCATGGTGCCCGGTGGGCCCTTCGTCACCGACCTCAACGCGGACCAGCCGGGTCAGCCCGGGCCGGGGACGAGCTGGTACGTCGTCAGCAGCGACTTCCACGCCTCCCTCGACGGCCACGACGCCCCGGCCCGGCTCCCCAAGGAGCTGGCCACCGTGCTCGCCGAGGGGTTCGTCGACGGGCTCTTCCACGGCCCCAACGACCTCGTCGTCGACGTCGCGTCGATGTCGGCCATCGGACCACCGAGCGGGGGCTACGTGCGCGACACCCTGGCCCTGGGCACCAACGGGACGGTCACGCACGTCGACTACTTCGCCCAGCTCGAGGTGATCGGTGCACTGTCGCAGTGGCTGCCGCTGGGGCTCGGTGCCGGCGCCGGCGACGACGCGTCGCTCCCGGACTGGATGACGGCCGGTGCCGAGCCGATGCCGCCGGCGCCGCTGCCGCCGGCGCCGCTGCCGCCGGCGCCGCTGCCGCCTCAGGTCGGCGCGGAGCCCGAGGAGCCCACCGGTGGCGGGCCGCGCGACCTCCCACCGGCGCCCGCCGGCCGCGTCACGGCCCGGCGCGCGACCCCGGAGCCGGCCCCCGAACCGGCCGCCGCGCCGACGACGCGCGCCGGCCTGGCCGCCGAGATGCCCTCGCTCCTGACGCCGGGCCAGACCTTCACCGTGCGCGTGCGGCTCGCTCGCGGGCGGCTCACGGCCACCGAGGGCACGGCGAGCGTCACCGAGACCGTCGAGCTCGTCGCGGAGCGACCGGTGTCGGTGCAGGTGCTCGGCAAGGACAACGTCGAGGTGCTCGAGCGCGAGGCGAAGGTGTTCGGCCTGCCGAGCGGCGACTGGGCGAGCGAGCTGACCTTCTCCGCGCGACCCCTCGCAGACGGGCCGGTCTCGGTCGCGGTCGTCCTGCGCCAGGGATGGGTACCCGTGGCGAACGTGACCCTCGACGCGAAGGCCGGTGCCGCGTCCGTCGTGACGCCGCCACCGGTGAGCGCGACCGTGCACCCCGGCATCGATGCTCCCGAGCTCGACGGGCTGCCGTGCCTCGACATCGTCGAGTGCCGCCGGCCGAGCGGTGAGCGCGTCTACTCCTATGCCGTGCGGCTGGTGCCCGGAGAGGAGCCGCACCTGTTCGAGTCCGGTCCGATCGTCGGTCGCGACGACTTCGTCCGGGAGCGCATCGCCGAGGTGGAGCGCGTCATCCGCGACCCCGACCTCAGCGATGCGCGCCGCCTCAAGCAGCTGCAGAACACCGGCTCGTTGCTGTTCGAGCAGTTCTTCCCCGCGGACATGCGGGCCTACCTCTGGGCCAACCGCGACCGGGTCAGCGACCTCCTCGTCTACACGGACGAGCCGTACGTGCCTTGGGAGCTGTTCCACCTCAAGCCGCCCCGGGGCAAGCGCGGCGTCGAGCCGCGGTTCCTCGCCCAGGGCGGGCTCGTGCGCTGGCAGCTCGGCAGCCTTCCGCCACAGCGGATCCGCGTCCGCGCGGGGAGGGCGCGCACCATCTGCCCGGAGTACGCCGACCCGATGTTCCGCAACGACGTGGGGCTGCTCGAGGCCGCCTACCTGCACGAACGCTTCGGGGCGCGGCCGGTCACGGCCACCCCGAGCGGCGTGGAGAGGGTGCTGCGGGGTGGGACCTTCGACCTGCTCCACTTCTCCGGCCACGGCGCTGCCGACGCCGCGGACATCGCCGACGCCCGGGTGCTGCTCAAGGGGCGGCGCCGCGGGCAGGAGGTGCTCCAGCAGTTCCTCAGCTCGACCGACGTGTCGCAGAACGTCGCCTGGGCCGCTGCGGGCCGACCCGGCCCGGTCGTCGTCCTCAACGCCTGCCAG
The DNA here is from genome assembly GCF_056755255.1 of Monashia sp. HAY1-5C. Classification (NCBI taxonomy): domain Bacteria; kingdom Bacillati; phylum Actinomycetota; class Actinomycetes; order Micrococcales; family Intrasporangiaceae; genus Intrasporangium; species Monashia sp. HAY1-5C. The sequence continues at coordinate 19,851 of NZ_JBPGXG010000072.1, forward strand.
ACCGGCCGTGGCGGCGAGCTGTTCACGACCGTCGGCGGCTTCGCCAAGGCCTTCCTCGACGCCGGCGCGTCGGCGTTCGTCTCGTGCCTGTGGTCCGTGCACGAGGAGCCGGCGCGGGTCTTCGTCGAGACGCTCTACGACGAGCTGCTCCGTGGCACCCCGATGGCGCGCGCCAGCGCCGCAGCCCGCACCGCCGCCCGGGAGGCGGGCGATCCCACCTGGCTCGCCTACGTCGTCTACGCCCGACCCGACGCCGTGCTCGAGATCGCTTGAGCCGCATCACACTCGCCCCCACCGCCTCGATCCTCCGCGGCGGCACGACCGCACCACAGCACCGACCGCACACGACCCCGACTCCCGAGAAGGAAGGAACGGCCATGGCACGCAAGGCCCTCTGCGTCGGCATCAACGAGTTCGCGTCGCTCCCGCGCACGAGCTGGCTCAACGGCTGCGTCAACGACGCAAACGACGTCGCGGCGGGTCTGCGCGCCTTCGGCTTCACCAAGCGCGGCACGACGGTCCTCACCGACGCCGACGCGACGAAGAAGAACATCATGAGCGCGCTCACCGACATGGTGAGGCGGGCCAAGCCCGGCGACCACCTCGTCTTCACCTTCTCCAGCCACGGGACCCAGGTGCCCAACGAACCCGGCGGCGACGCCGAGCCCGACGGCCTGGACGAGGCCTTCGCCTGCCACGACATCCGCCAGCGGGGCAACCAGTGGGACCGCGACACCGTCATCGTCGACGACGAGCTGCGCGACCTGTTCGCCTCGGTTCCGCACGGCGTCCTGCTCGAGGTGCTCCTCGACACCTGCCACAGCGGCACCGGCCTGCGTGACCTCGAGGAGATCATGCAGGCGGCCGTCCTCGGGCGCGCACCGCGCTTCCTGCCACCGCCGACGCCGGCCGGACTGGAGCAGGTACGCTCGATCAGGTCGGTCACGGCGCCGCGCACCGTCGACCGCAAGGCCCTCGTCGAGCTGACCAAGGGCCGTCGCGCCGGGGCCAAGCCGGTACTCTTCGCGGCCTGCAAGCCGGACCAGACGGCGTCCGACGCGACCTTCGACGGCCGGTCCAACGGCGCCTTCACGTACCTGTTCCTCAAGGCCCTCGCCGGCAACCGGGCCGCAACCCGTACCGAGCTCCTGCGCAGCGTGACGTCGGGCCTCAAGAGCGGTGACTTCAGCCAGCGTTCGACGCTCGAGGGCCCGGTCGCCTCGAAGAAGGTGGCCTTCGGCCAGCCCTGGTGATGCCGGGTCGCCGGTGACCGAGACCACAGGTGTCGACCCTCACAGGCGAGGGCCCTGCCCGGCCGACGAGCCCGGCGGCATACTCGGTCGCAGCCGAACCCGGCCGGTCGTCACCGACCCGCCAGGTCCCGGCACAGTCCAGCCCAGACGCAAGGTGGCGATTCGAGCATGTCCCGACTGCAGCAGACCGATGGCCTGTCCGAGGAGCAGATCGAGCTGGTCAAGCTCGTGCGTGAGTTCGTCGAGGAGCAGATCCTGCCGGTGGCCACCGAGCTGGAGCACCGCGACGAGTACCCGAGCGAGATCGTCGAGGGCATGAAGCAGATGGGGATCTTCGGGTTGATGATCCCGGAGGAGTACGGCGGGCTGGGGGAGTCGCTGCTGACGTACGCGTTGTGCGTCGAGGAGATCGCCCGGGGCTGGATGAGTGTCAGCGGGATCATCAACACCCACTTCATCGTGGCGTACATGATCCTGCAGCACGGCACCGAGGAGCAGAAGCGGCGCTACCTGCCCCGGATGGCCACCGGTGAGGTGCGGGGGGCGTTCTCGATGAGCGAGCCGGGCTGCGGCTCGGACGTCTCGGCGATCAAGACCAAGGCGGTGCGCGAGGACGACGGTGGGTGGTCGATCACCGGTCAGAAGATGTGGTTGACCAACGGTGGGTCGGCCAACCTGGTGGCGGTGCTGGTCAAGACCGACACGGGTGCGGAGTCGGTGTACCGGAACATGACGACGTTCCTGGTGGAGAAGGAGCCCGGGTTCGGCCAGACGGCCCAGGGAATCACGGTGCCGGGCAAGATCGAGAAGATGGGCTACAAGGGCGTCGACACGACCGAGCTGCTCCTGGACGGGCACCGCAGCACCGACGCCCAGGTCCTCGGCGGCGAGCCGGGGCGGGGTTTCTACCAGATGATGGACGGGGTCGAGGTGGGCCGGGTCAACGTGGCCGCGCGGGGCTGTGGGGTGGCGCGGCGGGCGTTCGAGCTGGCGGTGGCGTACGCGCAGCAGCGGGAGACCTTCGGCAAGAAGATCGTCGAGCACCAGGCGGTGCTGTTCCGGTTGGCCGACATGGCGGTCAAGGTGGAGGCGGCGCACGCGATGATGGTCAAGGCGGCCCGGACGAAGGACTCGGGGCAGCGCAACGACCTCGAGGCGGGGATGGCCAAGTACCTGGCCTCGGAGAACTGTGCCCAGGTCGTCGAGGACGCGTTCCGGATCCACGGCGGGTACGGCTACTCCAAGGAGTACGAGATCGAGCGGCTCTACCGGGAGGCGCCGATGCTGCTCATCGGGGAGGGGACCGCCGACATCCAGCGGATGATCATCGGGCGTCGCCTCCTCGAGGAGTACCGCCTCCGCGGCTGAGGTCGACGTCTCCCGGTCCCGGGTCGGGGACGGCCGGAGTGCGAGGATGAGGGCATGAGCCTGCAACCGAAGGGTCCGGGGCGACGACCGGGATTCGCGACTCTGTCCCTCGACTACCCCCTGTCACTCGGCATCTTCGACAAGTACGAGGATGCCCAGAAGGCCGTGGACACCTTGTCCGACAAGGAGTTCCCGGTCGAGAACTGCCTCATCGTCGGCACCGAGCTCAAGCAGCTCGAACGGGTCACCGCACGGCTCACGTGGGGCCGCGTGGCGCTCGGCGGACTGCTGTCGGGCATCTGGCTCGGCCTGTTCGTCGGTCTAATCCTCATGCTCTTCACCCAGACCTCCAACCCCACGAGCATCCTGCTGCTGACCGTCGTCTACGGCGCAGGGTTCGGGCTGATCTGGTCCCTCGTCGGCTACTCGTTCACGCGCGGAGCACGCGACTTCTCCTCGGTGAGCCAGGTCGTCGCCACGAAGTACGAGGTGTTCTGCGAGCACAAGTTCGCCCAGCAGGGGCGGGCCATCCTCGCCGAGGCCGGCATCTGTCTCTTATACACATCTGACGCTGCCGACGACGGA
>NZ_JBPGXG010000073.1:0-23011 GCF_056755255.1 Monashia sp. HAY1-5C
TCCGTCGTCGGCAGCGTCAGATGTGTATAAGAGACAGGGCCCCGACAGCGCCGACAGCCCCGGAACCGCACCCGACGCCCTGCCCGAGCCCCTCGAAGAAGGAGCCGCCTGATGTCCACCACGCAGCAGACCCAGCCCACCCGGACGGTGGTCGTCATCGGCCACGGCATGGTCGGCCACCGCTTCGTCGAGGCGCTCCGCTCTCGCGACTCCGAGGGCACGTGGCGCGTCGTCGTCCTGTCCGAGGAGGCCGAGGCGGCCTACGACCGCGTCGGCCTGTCCGCCTACGTCGGCGCCTGGGACCGCAGCGCGCTGGCGCTCACGGGCAATGGCTACCCCGGTGACGCCCTCGTCGACCTACGCCTCGGCACCCGCGCCGAGCAGGTGGACCGCGTCGCCCGCACGGTGACGACCAGCACCGGTGACACGATCGGCTACGACGCGCTCGTCGTCGCCACCGGCTCCTACCCCTTCGTGCCGCCGGTGCCCGGCCACGACGCCGACGGCTGCTTCGTCTACCGCACCCTCGACGACCTCGACGGCATCCGGTCCCGGGCCGAGGCCGCCCTCGAGCGGGCCCACGCCGAGGGACGTGAGGCCAACGGCCTCGTCGTCGGCGGTGGCCTCCTCGGCCTGGAGGCCGCCAACGCGCTGCGCCTGCTCGGCCTGACCCCGCACGTCGTCGAGTTCGCGCCGCGCCTCATGCCGCTGCAGGTCGACGAGGGTGGCGGCGCCGTGCTCGCCGGCCTCGTCAGCCGGCTCGGCGTCCACGTGCACACCGGTGCCGGCACGAGCGCGATCGAGGCCCAGGACGACGGCCGCCTCGCCGTCGAGCTGTCCGACGGCACAGCGCTGCTCACCGACCTCGTCGTCTTCTCCGCCGGAGTCCGACCGGCCGACGCGATCGGTCGAGCGGCCGGGCTCGAGATCGGTGAGCGCGGCGGCGTCGTCACCGACGCGGCGTGCCGCACGAACGACGAGAACGTCTGGGCCATCGGCGAGGTCGCGGCCCTCGAGGGGCGCTGCTACGGGCTGGTCGCTCCCGGCTACGCCATGGCCGAGGTCGTCGCCGACCGTCTCCTCGGCGGCGAGGCCACCTTCCCCGGCGCCGACCTGTCGACCAAGCTCAAGCTGCTCGGCGTCGACGTCGCCTCCTTCGGTGACGCCATGGGGGCGACCCCAGGCGCCCTCGAGATCGTCCACACCGACGCCACCAAGGGCACCTACGCCAAGGTCGTGGTCTCCGACGACGCCCGGACCCTGCTGGGCGGCATCCTCGTCGGTGACGCCACCGCCTACACGACGCTCAAGGCGTACGTCGGCCGTGAGGTGCCGGGCGACCCGGCCGCCCTCATCTCCCCCGCCGGGGCCGAGCTCGGGGCCGACGCGCTGCCGGACGACGCCGTCATCTGCTCGTGCAACAACGTGACGAAGGGCGCGATCTGCGGGGCCATCGCCGAGGGTGCGTGCGACCTCGCCGCCGTCAAGGGCTGCACCAACGCCGGGACGACGTGTGGTGGCTGCCTGCCCACCGTCAAGAAGCTGCTCGTCGACTCCGGCGTCGAGCTGTCGACGGCGCTGTGCGAGCACTTCGACCAGAGCCGCGCCGAGCTCTTCGAGATCGTCTCGGCCACCGGCATCCGCACCTTCTCGGGGCTCGTCGCGCGGTACGGCCGCGGCACCGGCTGCGAGATCTGCAAGCCGACCGTCGCCTCGATCCTCGCCTCGACGAGCAGCGACCACATCCTCGACGGCGAGCAGGCGGCGCTGCAGGACAGCAACGACCACTTCCTGGCCAACATCCAGAAGAACGGCACGTACTCCGTCGTGCCGCGCATGCCGGGCGGGGAGGTGACCGCCGAGCAGCTCATCGAGATCGGCTCCATCGCCAAGGACTTCGACCTCTACGTCAAGCTGACCGGCGGCCAGCGCATCGACCTCTTCGGCGCCCGCGTCGAGCAGCTGCCGCTCATCTGGCGCCGGCTCGTCGACGCCGGCATGGAGTCCGGGCACGCCTACGGCAAGTCGCTGCGCACGGTGAAGTCGTGCGTCGGCTCGACGTGGTGCCGGTACGGCGTGCAGGACTCGGTCGGCATGGCGGTCGAGCTGGAGCTGCGCTACCGGGGACTGCGATCGCCGCACAAGCTCAAGCTCGGGGTGTCCGGCTGCGCGCGGGAGTGTGCGGAGGCACGGGGCAAGGACGTCGGCGTCATCGCCACCGACAAGGGCTGGAACCTCTACGTGTGCGGCAACGGGGGCCAGACCCCCAAGCACGCCCAGCTGCTCGCCAGCGACCTCGACGCCGAGACGCTCGTGCGGTACATCGACCGGTTCCTCATGTTCTACGTCCGCACGGCCGACCGGCTGCAGCGCACCGCGCCGTGGCTCGAGGCACTCGACGGCGGCCTGGACCACCTGAGGGCGGTCGTCTGCGACGACGCGCTGGGCGTCGCCGCCGACCTCGAGGCGGCCATGGCCCGGCACGTCGAGGGCTACCGCGACGAGTGGGCCGCCGTCCTCCAGGACCCCGACAAGCTCGCCCGCTTCGTCTCCTTCGTCAACGCGCCCGAGGAGGCCGACGCCACGATCGCCTTCGACGACAGCGGCGTCCGCAAGGTGCCGGTCACGCTCGGCCTGCCGAGCCTGCGTCGCGCCGACTGAGTCCTGGCTCGCCACCCTCGCACCGCCCACTCCCGGAGAGGAACCCACGATGACCACCCTGGCCACCGCCGCCCCCCACACCGACCCGAACCCCGACGCCGCTGCCGCCGGTGCCGCCGCTGCCGCCGCTGCCGGTGCCGCCCAGGTGGGCACGGCTGTCGACCCGTCAGCCACCGGCCGACGCATCGTCGTGCGTCCCGGCGTCCTGCCGCGACCCGGCGTGCCCGCGTGGGTCCGGGCCTGCCGGGTCGACACGCTCGTCCCGGGGCGCGGGGTCGCCGTCCTGCTGCCGGGCGGCGAGCAGGCCGCGCTCTTCCTCCTGGGCACCGGCATGGTCTACGCCGTCGGCAACCTCGACCCTTACGCGGGCGCGGCGGTCATGTCGCGCGGGCTGACGGGCGACCGCGCGGGCGAGCCGACGGTCGCCTCACCCCTGCTCAAGCAGGTCTTCTCCCTGCGGACGGGCGAGGCGCTCGACGACCCGGGCACGCGCCTGCCGACGTACGCGGTCCGCATCGCCCACGGCGTCGTCCTCCTCGGCGTCCCCACCTGACGCGGCACCCACCGCGGTTCGGGGCACCCACCGCGGTTCGGGGCAGGCGCGGGTCGGGCCCGCGCGGTCCGTGCCCCGAACCGCAGTCGCTCGAAGCGGCCGGTCAGCCGGTCAGCGGACCGGGGCCGGCAGGGCCGAGCGGACGGCGTCCTCGAGGGAGGTCGCCGGGCGGCCGACGAGGCGCTCCAGGTCACCGGAGTCGGTGAAGAGCGCCCCCTCGGCGATCCCGCGGTCGCTGTCGGCGAGCACCTGCGCGTACCCCTCGGGCAGCCCCGCCGCGACGAGCGCGGCCGCGTACTCCTCGACCGGGAGGTCGCGGTAGACGACGTCGGCGCCGCTGACGCGGGCCACGGTCGCGGCGAGGTCGGCCATGGTGAACGGCGCCCCACCGAGCTCGTAGGTCTTCCCCGCGTGCCCGTCCTCGGCCAGCACCGCCGCGGCGGCCTCGGCGTAGTCGGCCCTCGCCGCGGCGCTGACCCGTCCCTGGCCGGCGGCCCCGAGAACGGCCCCGTGCTCGAGGTAGGTCGGCAGCTGCGCGGTGTAGTTCTCGAGGTACCACGAGTTGCGGAGGAGCACGGTGGTCAGCCCGGACGCCTCGAGCATCTCCTCCGTGGCGCGGTGCTCGGCGGCCAGGGCGATGTCGGACGTGGCGGCGCGGGTGATGCTCGTGTAGGCGACGAGGCCGACGCCGGCACGGGCGGCCGCGTCGACGACGTTGCGGTGCTGCGGGATCCGAGCGCCCACCTGGCTGCCCGAGACGAACAGGAGCCGCTCGACACCGGCGAAGGCGGCGTCGAGGGAGGCGGGGTCGTCGTAGTCGGCCCGCCGCACCTCCACGCCGAGCCCGGCGAGGTCGGCGAGGGCCTCGGGCCGGCGTGCCGTGGCGACGACGTCGGAGCGGGCGACGCCGTGGCGCAGCAGCGCGTCGACGACGAGACGGCCGAGGTGGCCGCTGGCGGCGGTGACGAGGATGGTCATGGGAGGTCCTTTCGGGCTGGAAGGCGCCGCAGGCGCCGGGACGTCCGGGTCAACCAGCCGCCGCCACCGGTACTTCCCAGAAGTTAGTACCCACTTTGAAGTAAGGTACTGACATGAGAGTGAGTCAGACGCTGCATCACCACTTCCCCGACGGCGTCTTCGCCTCGGACTGCCCCTCCCGCGTCGTCCTCGACCACGTCACGAGCAAGTGGGGGACGCTCGTGCTGCTCGCCCTGGCCGAGGGCGAGCCACTGCGCTGGAGCGAGCTGCGCCGACGCGCCGAGGGGGTCAGCGAGAAGATGCTCGCCCAGACCCTGCGCACGCTGGAGACCGACGGCCTCGTCCACCGCGACGCCCGCCCCGTCGTGCCGCCGCACGTCGAGTACTCGCTCACCGACGAGGGCCAGGACCTGGCCTCCCGGCTCGTGCCGCTCATGGACTGGATCGCCGACCACGCCGCCGACATCGTCGCCCGGTCGACGCGCGCCGACGCCTCCGCCTGACCGACGCGTCGCGCGCCTGCCGGTCCCGCAGGCGTCGCCCTCACCCAGCCGCCGCCTCACACAGGCGCGCCCTCACCCTCGCGCGCCGACCACCCACCCCAGGGACGGGCCGAGCGACCGGATCCGGACTGCGAAACGGGCCTGACCGACACGTTCGGCCGGGTCGCTCCGGCCACTCGGCCCGGGGCGAGGCACGGCGTGGGCCCACGCCCGGGCGTCAGACGTTGAGGCGGTAGCCGCGGCGCACGACGGTCTGCACGAGGTCCCGGTCCGGCAGCGCGGCGCGCAGCCGGCTGACGGCCATGTCGAGCGCATGCTCGTTCTCGGCGTCGGGCAGCTCGTCGAGGAGGCGTTCGCGGGTGCACACCGCTCCCGGGTCGGCCATCAGCGCGGCGAGCATCGCGCGGGGCCCACGCGGGAGGGTCACGGTCTCACCACCGAACGTCACCGTGCGGCCGTGCACGACGAGCGGACCTAGGGCGGTCTGCACCTGCGCGATGCCGTTGACGGTGAGATGCTCGACGACGGTGCGGATGAGCGCCCCCATCCGGAACCGTTCCGGCACGATCGGCGTGATGCCGAGGTCGTGCAGCGGCGCGGCCGTCACCGGACCGACCGCAGCGGCCGTGACACCGCAGCGCATCGCATCGACGAGGACGCCGTCCATGCCGAGCTGGGCTGCGGCAGAGACGAGCCCGTCGACGGCCGGCGCCGACGTGAACGTCACCACGTCGACCTCCCGGGCGGCGACGGCCTGGATGAGGCGGCCGAGGCGGCTCTCGTCCGTGGGCCGCACCCAGCGGTACGGCGCGACCGTCAGCACCACCGCCCCGGCGGCACGCAGCCGCTCGAGCTGCTCGACGTCCTCGTGGCCGTGCAGCTGGACCGCCACGCGTCGGCCGTCGACGCCGGCCGCCAGCGCGAGCGTCACGGTCGAGGCGGTGCGCTCGTCCTCGGCGATGCCGTCGTCGACGTGGCCCGCAGCCCGGACCGCCCCGCGCGCCTTGGGGCCGCGCACGATGATGCGTGCCGCGTCGAGCACGTCGGCGAGGTCCTCCCCCAGGCCGGCCGCGTCGGCGCCCTCGATCCAGCGGCGGAAGCCGTAGGCCGTCGTGACGATGACGACGTCGGGTCGGCTCTCGATGACGGCTCGGGTGTCGGCGACGAGGACCTCGTCCTCGTCGATCGGTGCGATGCGGACCGCGGGAGCGTGCAGCACGTCGGCGCCGCGCCGGCGGAACGCGTCGACGAGGTCCTCGGAGCGCCGGTCCGAGGTCACCGCGATCCGGAACCCCTCGAGGACCGGACCGGTCGGCTCGGGCGGGCCGGCGTCGGGGTCCGGCCCGGTCAGCTGTTCGGACCACGGGGTGGCCGGATGGGTGCGTGGGGGCGGCGTGCTCACGCTGGTGCCCCCGCGGGGACGGGGACGGACTCGGGCGACGTGGCCCCGGCGTCCCCCGGGTGGTGGACGCGCCGGGCCCACACGTGAGCCTGCCCGACGACGTCGCCGATGACGACCACTGCGGGAGAGGCGATCCCGAGCTTCGCGGCGCGTTCGGCCAGCGTCGCCAGCGTGGCGACGACGCTGCGCTGGCTCGACGTCAGACCACGTTCCACGACGGCCGCGGGCATGTCCGGGTCGAGCCCGGCCCGGCGCAGCGCGTCCGTGATCGGCACGAGGTTGTGCACGCCCATGAGCACGACGATCGACCCTCCGACGGCGACCAGACCGCGGGCCCGCGTCTCGTCGAGCGGCACGTGGCCCGACAGCACGGTGACGACGTGGCTGACCCCCCGGTGCGTGACGGGGATGCCGGCAGCTCCCGGCACGCCGATGGCCGAGGTGACGCCGGGCACGACCGAGACCGGCACCCGGGCCGCGACGCAGGCCGCGACCTCCTCGCCGCCGCGGCCGAAGACGTAGGGATCCCCGCCCTTGAGCCGCACGACGGTGAGCCCGGCGCGGGCGCGGTCCACGAGCATCCGCTCGATCTCGTCCTGGGGCACCGCGTGGTGGCCGGGGCGCTTGCCGACGTCGACCACCTCGGCCCCGGGCGCCAGGGCGGACAGGTCACCGACCTCGGCGAGGCGGTCGGCGAGGACGACGTCGGCATCGGCGAGCGCCCGCACGGCCGCCACGGTCAGCAGCTCGGCGCCTCCCGGGCCGGCTCCCACGAGGACGACCCGCCCGACGTCGGGGCTGGTGGCGGGCTCGTCGACGACGAGGCACTGGGAACGGAGCACCGCCCGGGCGCGGTCCCAGCCCGATGCCGGTCCGACGAGGACGCCGAGCTGCGCGCCGCGGCAGGCCTCCGGGGTCACGGCGTCGGCGGCGGAAAGGACGACGACCTCGGCCCCGGCGCGCGAGAGGCGACGGGCGGCCGCGGCGGTGAGCCCGTCCGGTCCGGCGACCACCACGCGCGCCGCGGTGAGGTCGGTGTCGATGAGCACGCGCGTCTCCCCTCGCCGTCGGTCTGCGCAAGGTCAACCGTAGGAACGACGTGTTTCGTCGGCGTTTCGGCCGTGCGACACCGCGGTAAGACACCCCTCACCCGTCTCGCCCGCCGACGTGCGCGTCCGACGTGGTCCCGCGCGTGACAGGGTGCTGCCATGACGACGTCCGCTCCCGAGCAGCCGGTCCTCGTCGCCGCCTCGCACGGCACCGCCTCGCCGCAGGGTCAGGCGGCGGTGGCGGCGCTCGTCGCCGCGGTGGCCGTGCGACGTCCCGACGTCGACGTGCGCGCGGCCTTCGTCGACGTCCAGCAGCCCGACCCGCCGACGATCCTCGGGACGCTGCCGCCCGGCCGGGGCGTACGGCTCGTGCCGCTGCTGCTGTCGGCGGGGTACCACGTGTTCGTCGACCTCACCGAGGCTGCGGTCGGGCATCCCGGCGCGAGCGTGGCGCCGGCCCTCGGCCCCGACGCCCGCCTCGCGGACCTGCTCGCCCGGCGCCTCGACGCGGCTGGGCTGCGGGACGACGACGTCGTCCTGCTGGGCGCCGCCGGCTCGTCGGAGCCGTCGGCCCTCCGTGACTGCGAGGACGTCGCCGCCCGGCTCGGCGTGCTGATCGGCCGTGACGTGTCCACCGGCTACCTCTCGGCCGCCGAGCCCCGCCTCGCCGACGCCGTTGGCGCACAACGAGTTTCGGGTCGCCGCGTCGTCGTGGCCACCTACCTGCTCGCTCCCGGGTTCTTCGCCGACCTCGCCGGGCGCTCCGGCGCCGACGTCGTCACCGCTCCCCTGCTGCTGCCCGACGAGCCGCCGCCGCCGGAGCTCGTCGACATCGTCGTCGACCGCTACGCGGACGAGGGCGGCCGGACCGAGCCGGACTGAGGCCGAGTGCCGCCCAGCCAGCCCCGCTCCTACCGCACCCTCGGCGGACCGGCCCGAGCCGAGATCGAGGTCCGCCGCTCGCGCTTCCTCTGTGAGGTCGCGCCGGTGCCCTCGGAGGACGACGCGCGGGCGGTGATCGAGCGGGTCCGGGCGGCGAGCCGGGACGCGCGCCACCACTGCACGGCCTTCGTCCTCGGTGCCGACGCGTCGACGGTGCGCAGCAACGACGACGGCGAGCCGTCCGGCACCGCCGGTGCCCCGATGCTCGAGGTGCTGCGCGGCCACGACCTCACCGACGTCGTCGCGGTCGTCACGCGGTGGTTCGGTGGGACGCTCCTCGGCACGGGCGGCCTGATCCGGGCCTACGGCGACGCGGTGTCGGCGGCTCTCGATGCCGCACCCGTCGTGACGATGGCGCGGCGCACGACGACCACCGTCGCCGTCGGCCACGGCGACGGGCCCCGCGTCGAGCACGCTCTTCGCGGGCTACCGGACGTCGAGGTCACCGCGGCCGAGTACCTGCCGGAGGGCGTCCGCCTGCACGTGGCCGTCGAGCCGGACGCGGTCGACGCGTTCGGCAGCACCGTCGCGACCCTGACCTCGGGTGCCGGACGCGTCACGCCGGGGGCGGACGTCTGGGTGCCGGTCGGCCGGGGCACCCGCTGACGGGGGTCGCTGCCGACCCAGCCGGCGGCCGCCGCGGCCGTGGGCACCGCCGCCGCGGCGGCTCACCCTCGAAGGTGGGCCACCATCGACCACGACGGGTCATGGGTCACGGTGACGTCCACCCCGCCCTGGGTCCAGCGGCGCGAGGCGGTGCGCACGTGCTCGGCGGCGTCGGTCGTGCCGTCGACGAAGACGTGCAGGACCCGCGTCCCGGCGCTGGACTGGTGCGCGACGACCCTGCCGCGTCCCTCGAGGTCCACCGTGAGGGCCTCCTCGAAGTGACGCAGCTCGTCGAGGGCACCCGGCGTCGGCAGGCCGTCGTCGGTGGCGAGGTACTCGAGGAAGACGCCGACGTGGGTGTCGAGCTCGGGCGCGGTGGCGGCGGCGAGGGGCACCTGTGCCATCGCGACGATCGGGCCGTCCGCACCCTGGCCCTGGAAGACGACGTGCTGCGGCTGCCCGTCCGGCGCCGTGTGCTCGGCCTTGAGGTCGGCGACGAGCGAGCGGATCCAGCGCAGCGGGAAGGCATCGAGGGGTGGGAGCTCGGGCCGGCTCACCTCGCCGATCCAGCACTCGACGTCGGACTCACCGATGGCCGAGTCCAGCGCGAGGTAGGCGATCGTGGCCCGGGCCGCGTCGTCGAGGTCGGCGAAGGCCGGATGGTGCACCGCCACCGAGATGCGCAACCCTTCGCGCCGAGCGCTGACGACGACATCACGGAAGGCCACGGTCGCCGCGTCGGTCTCGAGCTCGACGGCGTCGATGTCGTCGACGGGCTGGCGCGTGTCGGCGTAGCCCCACGTGGCGGTCGGGTCCGGCGCGGCACGCAGCCAGCGGCGGGCCGTGGCCCGCAGGTCGGGGTCACCCTCCGGCGAGACGACGAGCACGTGGGCGCTCGTGCTGCCCGCCGACAGCTCCCACGTCAGGCCGTCGGCGATGGCGGCGACCCGTCGGCTCAGCTCGTCTGCGACCCGGACGGGTTCGCGGTCAGCGAGCGCGGCCGAGGTCAGGGCCGCGCCCGACTCGACCCACCAGGACCAGAACGCCGCGACAGGGTCGGGGGGCACCTGCTCGTCACGCGGCCGGCGGAACAGCCTCATGGCCGCGATCATGCACCATCGGGCTGGGAGCCGGTGGCGCCGGCGGGCCCGGCCGTCGGGCCCGCGCCGATGCGGCACGATGGGTCCATGGCACCCCAGGCACTGCACCTCGGCTCCACCGACGCGGCCAACGAGCTGCTCGCCCACGACCCCCTCGCGCTGCTGCTCGGCATGCAGCTGGACCAGCAGATCCCGATGGAGAAGGCGTTCACGTCGCCGAGCGTCCTCGCCGAGCGCCTGGGCGTGCCGGCCGGCGGACGCCTCGACGCGGCCGCCATCGCCGCGCTGCCGCCGGAGACCCTTCTCGAGCACTTCCGGACGCCCCCGGCGCTGCACCGCTTCCCCGGCTCCATGGCGGCCCGTACGCAGCAGCTGTGCCAGGCGCTGGTCGACGACTGGGGTGGCGACGCGGCCAACGTGTGGGCCGGGGTCGACTCGGGCCGCGAGCTGGTGCGCCGCATCGGCAGCCTGCCCGGCTTCGGGGACCAGAAGGCCCGGATCTTCGCCGCCCTGCTCGCCAAGCAGTTCGGCGTGACGCCCGAGGGCTGGCAGGAGGCGACCGGCGACTACGGTCGACCCGGCCACCGGTCGATCGCCGACGTCGTCGACGACGCGTCACGCGTCAAGGTCCGCGAGTACAAGAAGGCGAAGAAGGCCGAGGCGAAGCAGCAGGCCTGACCGGGGCGGCGGCCCCGGCCCAGCAGCCGCATCAGTCGGCGAGGAACGCCAGCAGGTCGGCGCGGGTGAGGACACCCACCGGCTTGCCGTCGTCGACGACGAGCACGGCGTCCGCGGTCTGCAGCTCCTTGCGGGCCGCCGACACCGGGGACCCGGCCCCGATGAGCGGCAGGCCGGGCTCGATGTGCTTCTCGACGGCGTCGGCCAGGTGCGCTCGGCCGGTGAAGAGGGCATCGAGCAGGGCCCGCTCGCTGACCGAGCCGGCCACCTCGCCGGACATGACCGGCGGCTCGGCCTTGACGACCGGCATCTGCGAGACGCCGTACTCCTTGAGGATCGCCACGGCGTCGCGGATGGTCTCGTTCGGGTGGGTGTGCACGAGCGCGGGCATGTCGCCGGACTTCGTGTGCAGGACGTCGCCGACGGTCTGCTCGGTGTGGTCGGTGAGGAACCCGTAGGAGTGCATCCACTCGTCGTTGAAGATCTTGCTCATGTACCCGCGGCCCGAGTCCGGCAGCAGCACCACGACGACGGCATCCTCGGGCAGGTCCTCGGCGGCCCGCAGCGCCGCGACGACGGCCATCCCGCACGAGCCGCCGACGAGGAGGCCCTCCTCGCGGGCCAGCCGCCGGGTCATCTCGAAGGACTCGGCGTCGGTGACCGCGATGACCTCGTCGACGACGGACGGGTCGTAGGCACCCGGCCAGAAGTCCTCGCCGACGCCCTCGACGAGGTAGGGGCGGCCCGTGCCGCCGGAGTACACCGAGCCCTCCGGGTCGGCGGCGATGATGCGCACCGCACCGTCGCTGACCTCCTTGAGGTACGTGCCGGTCCCGCTGATCGTGCCGCCCGTGCCGGCGCCGGCGACGAAGTGGGTGACCCTGCCGTCGGTGTCGCGCCAGATCTCCGGACCGGTCGTCAGGTAGTGGCTGTTGGGGCCCTCCGGGTTGTAGTACTGGTTCGGCTTCCAGGCGCCGTCGATCTCGCGGACGAGGCGGTCGCTCACCGAGTAGTACGAGTCCGGGTGGTCCGGCTCGACGGCGGTCGGGCAGACGACCACCTCGGCGCCGTAGGCCTTGAGCACGTCGCGCTTGTCCTGGCTCACCTTGTCGGGGCAGACGAAGACGCACTTGTAGCCACGGCGCTGGGCCACGAGCGCGAGCCCGACGCCGGTGTTGCCGCTCGTGGGCTCGACGATGGTGCCGCCCGGCTTCAGCAGGCCGTCGCGCTCGGCGGCCTCGACCATGCGCAGCGCGATGCGGTCCTTGACCGAGCCTCCCGGGTTGAAGTACTCGACCTTCGCCAGGATGGTGCACCTCACCCCCGCGTCGGCCGTGACGGAGCCCAGCTTGACCAGGGGCGTGTTGCCGACGAGGTCGGCCACGTTCTCTGCGTACTTCACCCACCCATCCTAGGTGCGCCGTCCCAGCCCGCGAGACGGCGGCCGCGCGCCGCGCCCTGCCGCGCCAGCGTCGCCGTCCCGGGCCGGGCGGCCCGGACGGCATCGGACGAAACCGGGCACGGCGCGTCGGTGCCGCGCGTTACCGTGGTGAGCCGGCCGATCGGGCCGGTGTCGCGTCGCAGGACCGCGACGGCACGACGACCGCAACCATGACGGAGGGGGAGCCGGATGGGGCGCGCACGGCGCGCGCGCAGGATCGCGCAGCAGGCAGCCTACGGCGGTGGCGTCGGGGTCGCCGGCCTCGGCCTGCTCAGCCTGCTCGGCTACGGCGTCATCAAGGCCGAGGCCGCGATGGCCCGGCGCCTCGTCGGCCAGCCGTTCGAGGGCGCACCGGAGGACGACGGACGCTACGGCTTCGGCCCCGGCGAGCCGATCGAGCTCGTCGTCCTCGGGGACTCGACCGGCGCGGGCATGGGGGCGGCGGACGCGCACCAGACCATCGGGGCGATCGTCGCGAGCGGGGTCGCGGCCTTCAGCGGCCGTCCGGTGCGCCTGACGAACGTCGCCGTCGTCGGGGCCGAGTCACCCGACCTCGACGGCCAGGTCGAGCGCGCCCTCGAGGCGGTTCCGAGCCCCGACGTCGCCCTCGTGCTCATCGGGGCCAACGACGTCACCCATCGCATCGACACCTCGGTCGCGGTGCGCCACCTCGAGATGGCGGTGCGCAGCCTGCGCGAGGCCGGGGCGGAGGTCGTCGTGGGCACGTGCCCCGACCTCGGTGCCATCGAGCCGGTTCCCCAGCCGCTGCGGCTGCTGGCCCGCCGCTGGTCGCGCGACCTCGCGGCCGCCCAGACCGTCGCGGTCGTCGAGGCCGGAGGTCGCGCCGTGTCGGTCGGCGACATGCTGAGCGAGGCGTTCAGCGCCGACCCGAAGGTCATGTTCAGCGAGGACCGGTTCCACCCGAGCCCCGCCGGCTACGCGCGGGTCGCCGCAGCGCTGCTGCCCACGGTCAGTGCGGCGCTCGACCTCTTCGGCGAGCGTAGCGCCCCGCCCGAGCCGAACCTGCGCCGTGGCGAGGGCGTCGGCCCGGTCGCGGTCGCCGCCACCCGGGCCGTGGCCCAGCCCGGCACCGAGGTCGCACCGGCCGAGGTCGCCGGTCAGGCCCGGGGCGCGCACGGACGCTGGGCGGTCCTGCTGCACCGCATCCGGCCGGCCGTTCCCGTCGGGTCCTTCCCGGTCGACCGCGTCCCCGGCCCACCGACGTCGGTGCCGACCGCTCCGCCGCCCCCGGACGGGACGGCTGGCTCCGGCGGCTCCGGCGGCTCCGGCGGCGTCGACGCGCCGGTCGGGGCCGACGGCTCCGGCGGCGTCGACGCGCGCGGCGCGTCGGTCCAGCCCGACGGACCTGTGCCGGACTCCTCTCGCGAGCCCGACAACGTCACTCCCGGCTGAACGAGCCGTGCGGGCACGCGCGACGAGGGGCCGCCCGCACTGCGGACGGCCCCTCGCGGTTCGGACGCGTCAGCCGAGCGGCATGATCTGGCTCGCGTCCGGCGCCTTGATGCCGAGGTCCTCGTTCCACCTGGAGAAGTCGAGCTGCCCGGGGC
Organism: Monashia sp. HAY1-5C; assembly: GCF_056755255.1. NCBI lineage: Bacteria > Bacillati > Actinomycetota > Actinomycetes > Micrococcales > Intrasporangiaceae > Intrasporangium > Monashia sp. HAY1-5C. The sequence goes on from NZ_JBPGXG010000073.1 coordinate 13,482, forward strand.
TCTTGGACGAGCCGCTGAAGCGCACCACCTGGAAGGCGTCCTTGGAGACGTAGAGCGCGCCCTCGCTCTTGCCCTTCTTGTCGGTGAGGACCCAGCACTCGGTGCCGTTGACCGACTCCTCGCCGACGGTGCTCGACAGCTTGTCGGCGCTCACCTCGGCGAACGCCTTCTCGAGGAAGCTCTTGAGGCTGAGGCTGTCGGCCATCGCGGACGCGGACGAGGGTGCCTTGATGAACTTGTCCCCGGCCTTCTGCACCGACGCCGGAGCGCCCTGCTTCTTCCAGAAGGTCTCGTCGGCCTGGATGTACACGGCGTCCGGCACGGTGATGAGGCGCGCCCGGCCGCTGCCCTCCATCGCGATGGAGATGTCCGAGGTCTTGCCGTCGCTCGTTCCCTTGAACTCGATGGTGACCTTCTTGCCGTCCTGCTCGACATCGCCGGCGAACACGGCCGACGTGGCGGCGAGCGCGTTGGTCTTGGCCTTCTCGAGCAGGTCCGCCGGCTGGGGCGCCTGGGTGGCCGTGGACGTCGCGGAGGTCGACGCAGAGCTCGACGCGGACGAGCCCGTGGAGGCCGCCGTCGGGGTGTCCGCCTTGGAGCACGCGGCAGCACCGAGGCTGATTGCGAGGGCGCCGGCGAGAGTGACGGCGCGGGTCGTCATGGTCTTCATGGGTTAGAGGCCCCCTGGGTGGTCGGGTCACCCGGCACCGGCCGGGCGGGTGGCGGCCCGTGGCCGCGACCCGGCAACCCTAGTCCTCGCCCTCGGGCGGGACGTAGCCGGACCGACGCCGGCGGGTGGCCCCGACGAGACGCACGTCATGGAGCCGGCACTGTCAGCGCTCGCCCGAACGTCCTACCATCGAGGGACTGAGCAAGCGCTTAGTCGCCCGCGCGCCACCGCCCGGGCCGCCGACGTCGTCCAGGAGTAGCCCCGTGACCGAAGCCGTCATCGTCTCGACCGCCCGTTCACCGTTCGGCCGGGCCTTCAAGGGCTCACTCCGGGAGGTGCGCCCCGACGACCTCGCGGCCACCGTCATCCAGGCGGCGCTCGACAAGGTCCCCGCCCTCGACAGGACGCTCGTCGAGGACCTCTACCTCGGGTGCGCCGAACCCTCCGGCAAGCACGGGTCGAACATGGCCAGGGTCGTCGCCACCCTCCTCGGCCTCGACACCACGCCGGCCGCGACGGTCAACCGCTTCTGCGCGTCCTCGGCCCAGACGACCCGGATGGCCTTCCACGCCATCAAGGCCGGTGAGGGCGACGTCTTCGTCTCGGCGGGCGTCGAGTGCGTCTCGCAGTACACCGACTGGGCCGGCGCCGGCGGCGCCAAGGCGGATGCCCAGAACCCCCGGTTCGCCGAGGCGCAGGCCCGTACGCAGCGGATCGCCGAGACCAACGAGACCTGGACCGACCCGCGCGAGCACGGGGCCCTGCCCGACATCTACATCGCCATGGGCCAGACCGCGGAGAACGTCGCGACTGCCTACGGCATCAGCCGTGAGCGCCAGGACGAGTGGGGGGTCACGTCGCAGAACCGCGCGGAGGCCGCCATCGGTCGCGGCTTCTTCGACTGGGAGATCACGCCCGTCACGACGCCCGACGGGACCGTCGTGGGCAAGGACGACGGCCCGCGCGCCGGCGTGACGCTCGAGGCCGTCCAGGCGCTCAACCCGGTCTTCCGCCAGCAGGGCACCGTGACGGCCGGTAACTGCTGCCCGCTCAACGACGGCGCCGCAGCCCTCGTCGTCATGAGCGACACCAAGGCCAAGGAGCTCGGCCTCGAGCCGCTCGCCCGGGTCGTGTCGACCGCCGCCACGGGCCTGTCCCCGGAGATCATGGGCCTCGGCCCGGTCGAGGCGAGCAACCTGGCCCTCAAGCGCGCCGGCATGTCGATCGGCGACATGGACCTCTACGAGATCAACGAGGCCTTCGCCGCGCAGGTCATCGGCTCGGCCGACCAGATCGGGATGGACTACGACAAGCTCAACGTCAACGGGGGTGCCATCGCCATCGGTCACCCGTTCGGCGCCACCGGAGCGCGGATCACGGGCACGATCATCAACGCGCTCCGCGAGCGTGACGAGCAGTTCGGCCTCGAGACGATGTGCGTCGGCGGCGGCCAGGGCATGGCCGTCATCTTCGAGCGGCTCAGCTGACGCTCCCGACGCCGCTCCCTCGGCTGCTCAGAGGGAGCGTCGGAGGGTGGCGAGGCGTTCGTGCAGCCCCGCGTCGACCCCCGCGGCGGACGCGTCCCACACCATGACCGCCAGCTGGTCCATGACGACGGCCGGGCCGAGGTCGGGCACGACGACCGGTGCCCGGCCGCGCGCCTGCCCGACGTGGTCGGCCAGGTCCTGGACGAGGGCCCGCACGAGGCCCAGACGCGAGAGCGCGTGGTCGAGCGGTAGCTGCTGCCACCGCCCGACCACGCGCCGGAGCTCCTCCGACACCTCCTGCGGGGTCGGCGAACCCACGCGCGAAGGTGCCACCCGCGTCAGTCGCGCAGCCGCGCGAAGAGGCGGACGAACTCGATGTAGAGCCACACGATCGACACGATCAGGCCGTGCGCGAGCAGCCACGAGTACTTCTGCGGGGCGCCCACCCGCACGGCGTGGTCGATCGAGTCGAAGTCGATCGCGAGGGAGTACGACGCGAGGCCGACGCCGAGGATGGACAGGACGACGCCGAGGCCGCCGCTGCCGCCGAAGCCCCAGCCGTCGATGACGCCCGTGAGCAGCAGGACGAACTGCAGCAGCGAGAACAGCCCGTAGCCGACGATGGCGAAGAAGAACATGCGACGGGTCTTGGCGTTGACCTTGACGAAGCCGGTCGCGTAGCCGATGTACATCGCCACGAACACGCACAGGGTCGCGAGCACGGCCATGAGCACGACGCCGTCGTACTTCGGCACCGAGTTGATGAACTGGCTGAAGGCGCCGACGAACGCGCCCTGCACGACGGCGTAGACGACGAGCAGCGGGACCGAGACCCTCTTCATGAAGGCGATGGCGAAGCCGAGCACGAGGGTGCCGATGGCGCCGCCGATCCAGAAGGTCAGACCGAGCTGCTGGTTGTCGCTCGAGACGAACCACGCGGCGGCTGCCGTCGCGACGGTGATGACGAACAGCGTCAGGCTCTTCATGACGACGTCGTCGACCGTGACGCGGCCGGTGTCGACCGGGCCGGCGCTCTGACGGGCGTACAGCTCGTTCAGCTGCTCGGTCGTCAGGGCGTCCTGCGTCGCGTAGCTGGCGGTCGCGCCCTGGGTGGCCTGCTGCCCCTGCCGGGGGGACCCGAAGCCGGCGTACCGCTCCTGCTCGATCTGCTTGTTGAGCCGGTCGAAGACCGGGTTTCCACCTGCCATGTGAGTGTGCTCCTTGGGCACTGGTGCCACCGGTCGGTGGCAGCTGACACCAGACTAAGCGTCCGGCACCGGCCTGCAGGTTCCCCTGTGGACGGACGGACAGGGAGGTCTCGCGTCGCAGCGGCATACTGGGCCCTGCCACCGGCCCGCCCCCGTGGCCCAACTGGCAGAGGCAGGCGACTTAAAATCGCCATCGGTGAGGGTTCGAGTCCCTCCGGGGGTACGTCCGGACAGGACGCAGGACGTTCGACGCGTCGGCGGCCCGTCGGGCACGGTTCGGTCACGCTTTGTGGCCACCTGCCGGGCGTGGCACGTCGTCAGGGGCCCGGCTCCTCCTAGACTGGGCGGCATCGGGTCCAGGGGCCGGTCCGTCATGCCCCTGCGCGACCGATGCGCCGCACCACGTCGGGCTGCGGCGCACCACCCCTCAGGAGGACCAGGTGCTGGACGAGCGTGGCGCGAACGCGGTCGCCGCGTCCCCACGCGGGCAGCGGCTGGCCGCGACCGGGGTGGCAGTCGCCCGACCCGGGGCCGTCCAGCTGCTGGAGTTCCGCGACCGGTTCCTCGACGCGCTCCTGCGCAGCTGGCTCGACCCCATGGTCCGCCGGGGCATGCTCGGCATGGCCCTCGTGGCGGCCGGCTCGGTCTCGCCGGCGTTCCTGCCACGCGACGCGTTCGACCCCGGCGAGTCGCCCGTCATCACCGTGCTGCACCTGCAGTGGCTCGACAGCGGCGTCGGCCGCGTCGCCACCACGCTGCTGCTCGCCGTCGGCATGGGGCTGCTCGTCGACGCCTGGCTGCGGATGCGTCCGGTGCAGGGTCGGCGCCCCCCTTCCCTCGCGTGGCTGCTGTGGAGCGTGCCGGTGCTCCTCGCGCCCCCGCTGTTCAGCCGCGACGCGTACAGCTATGCCGCGCAGGGCAAGATCGTCTCCCGCGGCATGGACCCGTACGCCGTCGGACCGTTCTGGGTGCCGGGCCCCTTCGCGGACCAGGTGGACCCGATGTGGGCCCAGACGCCGGCCCCGTACGGGCCCCTCGCGCTGCAGGTCCAGCACCTCGTCGTCGCCGTCGCACCGGACAACGCGTACGCGTCCGCGGTCCTCATGCGGGTGCCGGCCCTGGCCGCGGTCGCGCTGCTGGCCTACGCCCTGCCGCGCCTCGCCGAGCGGTACGGCTCGAGCGGTCGGCATGCGCTGTGGCTCGGCGTCCTCAACCCGCTCGTCGTCATGCACCTCATCGGCGGGGCGCACGGCGACGCCGTCATGGTGGCCCTCGTCGTGCTCGCGCTGCTGCTGGGCAGCCGAGGCCGACTCGTCGCGGCGGCAGCGACGGTCGCCGCCGCGGCCACGTACAAGCAGACGGCGGTCCTGGCCCTCGTCGGCGTCGTCGGCATGGCCGTGCAGGCAGGCGACCTCGCCCCGGGTGTCCGTGCGAAGGTCCGCGCGCTGCTACGACACGGCCTCGCGCTGGGCACCGTCTTCGCCACGGTGTTCTGCGCCATCACCGCGGCCACCGGCCTGGGCTGGGGCTGGATCCCGAACCTCTCGGTCCCCGTGTCGTTGCGCTCCCTGCTCGCGCCTTCGACCTTCCTCGGCAGCGCCGTCGAGTGGCTCATGCGCATCGGTGGCATGCCCCACAGCTGGGTGCAGACCCCCGTGCCGGTGGCCCAGACGATCGGCGTCGTCGCCGGGCTCGGCGTCATGGCCTGGCTCGCGTGGCGCCTCGCCGTGCGCAACCCCGTCCTCGCGACGGCCGGGGTGCTGCTCGTGCTGTGCCTGTCCGGCCCGGTCATCCACCCGTGGTACCTGCTCTGGGGCGGCGTCGTCCTCGCGGCGACGCGCCTGTCGGAGCGATGGGTGCGCGGCATGGTCGTCGTGACGCTCTTCTTCGTCACCTACGGCGTCGTCGACGCGACCGTCTCCAACGGCACGTGGGCCCTCGGGGTGTCGGCCGCGCTGTGGATGGTGGCCCGCCTGCGCGCCCACCGGCGCCGCGCGCAGGAGCAGGACCCGGTGCCCGGCCTGGTGCCCGCCCGCACGGCGTCCTGACCCGTCCTGACCCGTCCTGACCCGACCTGCCCGGCCGGGCACCGCAGGCAGCGTGGCGCCCCGCGGGAAGGACGGCCTCAGCAGCGGCGCGCCGCGCTCAGGGCGATGCCGTCGAGGATGTCGTGCTCGGACGTCACGACGTCGGTGATGCCGGAGCGGTCGACGAGGCGCTCGACGACGCGCCGCCACACGAGGGCCCCCGCACCGATGACGTCGACGCGGCCCGGGTGCAGGTACGGCAGGGCGGCTCGCTCGGCGCGGGTCATGGCCAGCAGGTCGTCGCAGGCGGCGAGCACGGCGGGGACCGGGTTGCGCGACAGGTGGATCCGGCTCGCGTCGTACTGCGGGAGCCGCAGCAGGTGTGCGGTGATCGTCGTGACGCTGCCTGCCAGCCCGACGAGCGCCGCGATGCCGTCGAGCGGCACGACGGACTCGGCGAGGTCGAGCGCGGCGTCGACGTCACGGGTCGCGGCGGCCACCTCCTCCGGCGTCGGCGGGTCGCTCGCGAGGTGGCGCTCGGTCATCCGGACGCAGCCGACGTCGACGGACCGCGCCGCCTCGACGTGGTCCGTGCCGCGGACGAGCTCGGTCGAGCCACCACCGAGGTCGACGACGAGGTAGGGCCCGGCGATGCCGCGCGCGGCCAGGCCGCCGGTCGCGCCGGCGAACGAGAGCGCGGCCTCCTCGTCGCCGGAGACCACCTCGGGCGTGACCGCGACGCCGACGTGCTCGCGGAAGGCCGTGTGGACGCCGTCGATGAACTCCGCGGCATTGCGGGCATCGCGCGAGGCCGACGTCGCGACGAACCGGAGGCGCTCGGCGCCGAGCTCGTGGCACTGCGCGGCGTACTCACGCGTGACGCGAAGGGTGCGCTCCATCGACTCGGGCGCGATGACCCCGGTGCGGTCGACGCCGTGCCCGAGGCGCACGATCTCCATCCGGCGCAGCACGTCCTCGAGGACCCCGGTGTCGGGGTCGACGTCGGCGACGAGGAGGCGGATCGAGTTGGTGCCGCAGTCGATGGCGCCGACGCGGACGCGGCCCTCAGCCATCGGAGGGCTGCCACGGGTTCGCCGGGTCCTGCGCCATGACGGCGGCAGCCGCGTCCTCGGCGGCGTGGACCGCCGCGCACGAGGTGGGCGACCACCAGTCCTCGAGCTGGTCGAGCGCCTCGTCACCGAGCGGGTTGACGCCGGGGCCGGCAGCGAGCGAGTGCGCGACGAGGACGTGGAGGCACTTGACGCGGGTCGGCATGCCTCCGGCGGAGACGCCCTCGATCTCGGCCACGTGGCCGAGCTCGCCGCGTCGGGTCAGGTAGTGCTCGTGCGCGGCGGCGTACGCGGCCGCGAGGTCGGCGTCCTGACCGAGCCGGGCCGTCATCTCCTTCATGAGCCCGCCGGTCTCGAGCGTGCTCACGGCGCCAGTGAGGCGCGGGCAGGTGGCGTAGTACGTCGTCGGGAACGGCGTGCCGTCGGGCAGCCGGGGCTCGGTGCGCAGGACGTCCGGCTCGCCGCACGGGCACCGGTGGGCGACCTCGGCCACGCCGCGGGGGCGGCGGCCGAGCTGACGCTCCACGGCGTCGAGGTCGGCGGGGTCGACGGGCTGGCGCGGGGTCTGGCTCACGGCTGCTGGTGCTCCGGTAGGGGGCGGCGGGCTGGCCGCACGGGGGTCACTGGTTGCGGGCGAGCCCGGCGGTGGGACGGTCCGCGATCTGCACCGACTGCCACACCTTGCCGTACCACGGCGCGGCGTCGTTGGCCATCGGGGCGGCCACGACCGGCCTGGCCGGGCCGGTGGTGCTCGGGTCGGCCCGGTCCGGGTCGATGACCGTGTAGGCACGGTCGCCGACGCGGACGAACTTGAGCCGCTCGCGCGCCTGCAGCTCGATGTAGGCGGGGTCCTTCCACAGGGCCACCTGGCGCTGGAGGTCCTGGACGTCCTGGCGCTGCTGCTGCACCTGCTCCTGCATGGCGGCGGTGTCGCCGCGCTGCTGGATGAGCGAGCGGAGGGTCGGCACGATCGTCACGGCCAGCATGACGAGGATGCCGAGCAGGATCGCGCCGCGCACCCAGGCCGTCGACGCGGACGGCGGGGCGGGCGGGGCCGTTCGGGCGCGGGCCGCGAGGGCGGGGCGCTCCTTGCCCTGGCCGGGGCGGCTCGGGCGGGCGGACCCGCGAGGCGTGCCGGGTCGGGTGCCGGCCGACCGCGATCCCGTACCGCGGCCGCTCGGTGCCCGCGGCGTCGTGCCGCGTCCTGCAGGCGCGGGCCGCCCCGCGGACGCGCGGGGCGCGGCCCCCGGCGCCGGGCGGGGCGTGGACGTCGGAGGGGTGGAGCGGGGCGTCGACCGCGGTGTCGATCTGGGCGTCGACCTGGGTGTCGGCGAGTCCGACCCACCTCCGGTGGGCCGAGAGGCGGCCGACCGCCCGCCGCTCCCGGGGCGACCCGACGCCGAGGACGACGACGAGCGGCCGGGCCGGGGTGGCGTGCGGTCGGCCACGGGACTCAGTCCTCGCTGCCGAAGCGGGTGGCGTCGAACCGGGGGAACGCGCCGGCGCCGGCGTAGACCGCCGCGTCGTCGAGCTCCTCCTCGATGCGCAGCAGCTGGTTGTACTTCGCCACGCGCTCGGAGCGGGCCGGGGCGCCGGTCTTGATCTGGCCGCAGTTCGTCGCGACGGCGAGGTCGGCGATCGTGACGTCCTCGGTCTCGCCGGAGCGGTGGCTCATCATGCAGCGGTAGCCGTTGGTCTGCGCGAGGGTCACGGCGTCGAGCGTCTCGGTGAGCGTGCCGATCTGGTTGACCTTGACGAGCAGCGCGTTGGCGGTGCCCGAGCCGATGCCGCGGGCGAGCCGCTCGGGGTTGGTGACGAACAGGTCGTCGCCGACGATCTGCACCTTGCCGCCGAGCATCTCGGTCATGGACTTCCAACCGTCCCAGTCGTCCTCGTTGAGCGGGTCCTCGATCGAGACGAGCGGGTAGGCGTCGACGAGACCGGCGTAGTAGGCGACCATCTCGTCGGCCGACTTGCTGCCGCCCTCGAACGCGTAGGAGCCGTCCTGGAAGAACTCCGAGGCCGCGACGTCGAGCGCCAGGGCGATGTCGGTGCCGGGCGTGTAGCCGGCGGCGCGGATGGCCTCGAGGATGAGGTCGAGCGCGGCGCGGTTGGACTCGAGGTTCGGGGCGAAGCCGCCCTCGTCGCCGAGGCCCGTCGCGAGACCGCGGTCCTGGAGCACCTTCTTCAGCGCGTGGTAGACCTCGGCGCCCCAGCGCAGGGCCTCGCGGAAGGTCGGCGCCCCGATCGGGGCGATCATGAACTCCTGGATGTCGACGTTGGAGTCGGCGTGCGACCCACCGTTGAGGATGTTCATCATCGGGACGGGCAGGACGTGCGCGTTGGGCCCACCGACGTAGCGGAACAGCGGCAGGCCGGCCGACTCTGCGGCGGCGTGCGCTACCGCCAGCGAGACGCCGAGGATGGCGTTGGCGCCGAGGGTCTCCTTGTTGGCGGACCCGTCGAGCGTCAGCATCTCGGCGTCGATGAGCCGCTGCTCGCTCGCGTCGAACCCGACCAGTCGGGGGTTGATCTCCTCGATGACGGCGTCGACGGCCTGCTCGACACCCTTGCCGAGATACCGGCCCTTGTCGCCGTCACGACGCTCGGACGCCTCGAAGGCTCCGGTGGAGGCACCCGACGGGACCGCCGCGCGCGCGAACGTGCCGTCGTCGAGACGGATCTCGACCTCCACGGTGGGGTTGCCGCGCGAGTCCAGGATCTCCCGGGCTCCGATCTCCTCAATGCTGGCCACTGACTCTCCTGTGCTGTGGTGCTCGAGACGGGGGTGCGGCCGGTGGCGGCCGCTGTCGCCCCCGAGCGTAGCCCGTGCGTGCGGCCGACCGTCGGACCGACCCGGCATCCGGGCAGCCGCGGTGGAGGCCCGTGCGGATCGCCCCGTGGCACAAGGGCGCCGCCCGGGACGGACGACGGGCCCGCCGGGTGGGGCGGGACGAGCCACGCCGGAGCGGAACACACTTTTTTACCGTTTCCTTACCAATACCTGACCTATACCGGGCATACTCACACCCTGTCTCTTATACACATCTGACGCTGCCGACGACGGA
>NZ_JBPGXG010000074.1:0-22744 GCF_056755255.1 Monashia sp. HAY1-5C
ACTACCTCGCCACCGACCAGCTGCACTCGGCGACCCAGCACTACTGGTCGCTGTCGGTCGAGGAGCAGTTCTACATCATGTGGCCGGTCCTCATCGGCCTCGCGTTCCTCGTCTGCCGCCGCCTCGGCCGGTCCTTCCGCTTCGCGCCGCTCGCCGTCATCGCGGTCGTCAGCGGCGCCGCGCTCGCGTTCTCCGCCTGGTTCACGCAGGAGGACGCCGCCCAGGCCTACTTCGTCTCGACGACGCGCATCTGGGAGCTCGGCGTCGGGGCCGCCCTCGCCGCGGCGGTGCACGCGGGGCTGCGGCTGCGCGGCACGCTGAGCCGGTCCGTGCTGCTGTGGGGTGGCCTGGTCGCCATCGGCTGGTCGGCGTGGACCTTCACCGGCGCCACGCCTTTCCCCGGCGTCGCGGCTCTCCTGCCGACGCTCGGCACCGCCGCCGTCATCGCGGCCCGGTCCGACGACCTGCGCCCCGGGCCGTACGCGTTGTGGTCGCGGCGCCCGGTCCAGTGGCTCGGCGACGTCTCCTACTCGGTGTACCTCTGGCACTGGCCGGCCATCGTCATCGCCCCGTTCGTCCTCGACGACGACAACGTCCGCTGGTGGCAGAAGATGCTCCTGCTCGGCCTCGTGCTCGTCCTGTCGGGTCTGACCAAGCGCTGGGTCGAGGACCTCATGCGGTTCACGCCGAGCATCGCCCGCAGCACCAGGCGCTCGTTCGTCCTGCTCGCCGTCTGCCTGGCGGCCTCCCTCGGCGTGGCGGGAGCCGCCCACGTCGCCATCGCGCGGGCCGAGGCGCAGACCGCCGGCCCGATCGACACCGCTGCCGCCTGCGTCGGCGCCGACTACTACCGCAACGCCGCGTGCGCGGGGCGTGAGGTGGCGATGCTGACCAACCCGGTCCGCGCCGCGGACGACAAGCCGCAGGTGTACGCCGACGACTGCTGGAACAACCGTCCCTTCACGCGTCGGAAGGTGTGCAGCTACGGCCCGAAGAACGCCACGGTCAGGGTGGCGCTCTACGGCAACTCGCACGCCGGCCAGTGGTTCCCGCCGATCCTGCGCACGGCGAAGGACCGTGGCTGGCGGGTCGACACCTACATCGCCTCCGAGTGCTACTCCGTCGACATCCCGGTCTCCTTCGGCACCAAGGCTCTCGAGGACAACTGCATGGCCTTCAACCAGTGGGCCCGCGACCGCATCTCCTCTGGCGGCTACGACCTCGTCGTGATGTCGGACCGCACGTTCCAGCCGCTCGCCGGGGTGCCCGCAGCGAAGAAGGTGCAGACCGCGAAGGCCGCCTACAACCGGGTCATGGACACCTTCGTCCGGGCCGGGGCGCGCGTCCTCGTCATCCGCGACACGCCGGGTGCGGCCTCGAGCGTGCCCGACTGCGTGGCCCGCTACCCCGACGACGTGGCCCGGTGCGCGACCACGGAGAAGGTCGGCCCCGGAACCGGCCTCGAGCCCGACCCGCTCGCCGACGCAGCGGCGCAGCGATCGGGCCCCGCGGTGACCCGTCTCGAGGTCACCGACCTGCTCTGCCGCGACGGCACGTGCCCGGCGGTCCTCGGTGGCCTCATCACGTACTTCGACCACGGCCACATGACGACCTCGTTCTCCATGACCCTCTACCCGGAGGTGTCCGAGGCGCTGCGCCGCGCGCTGGCGGGGGTCCCCGGCGCCTGACGCGTGAGGCAGGTTACTGTCGGTAGCCTGCGACCCCGCGGCTGGCTAGGGTCGGTGCCATGAGCACCGAGGCGAGCCCGGACGGCGGGGCGCAGGACGCACCGGACGAGCGGAGCGAGCCCGCTGGGCGCGCCCGTCGGCACACCCAGGCCGGCCGGTGGGACCATGACGTCGTCGTCATCGGCTCGGGGTTCGGCGGCTCCGTGGCGGCCCTGCGCCTGGCGGAGAAGGGCTACCGCGTCCACGTGTACGAGGCGGGCCGGCGCTTCGAGGACGAGGACTTCGCACGCACCAGCTGGGACGTGCGCCGGTACCTCTGGGCGCCCCGGCTCGGCTGCTTCGGGGTCCAGCGCATCCACCGGCTGCCCGACTGCCTCGTCCTCGCCGGCGCCGGCGTCGGTGGTGGGTCGCTCAACTACGCCAACACCCTGTACGTGCCACCCGAGGCGTTCTTCCGCGACGCCCAGTGGGCCCACATCACCGACTGGCGGGCCGAGCTCGCCCCGCACTACGCGACGGCCCAGCGGATGCTCGGGGTCACGGTCAACCCGTGCGAGGGACCGGTCGAGCAGGTCATGCGTCACGTCGCCGCCGACCTCGATGTCGCCGACACCTTCCGCAAGACGCCCGTCGGCGTCTTCTTCGGTGAGCCCGGGCGGCGGGTCCCCGACCCGTACTTCGGCGGCGAGGGGCCCGAGCGCACCGGCTGCACCGAGTGCGGCAACTGCATGGTCGGCTGCCGGGTCGGCGCCAAGAACACCCTCGTCAAGAACTACCTCGCCCTCGCCGAGCGGCGCGGGGTCACGGTCGAGCCGCTGCGCACGGTCACGCGGCTGCGGCCGCTGGACGCCGCGCGCCCGGAGGCCGGCTACGCCGTGACGACCGTGCGGTCCGGAGCGTGGGGCCCCCGGCGCTCGGGCGCCCGGACCGTGACCGCGGGCCAGGTCGTCGTCGCGGCGGGCGCCTGGGGGACCGCCCAGCTGCTCCAGGCGATGCGGGTCGACGGGCTGCCGCACCTGTCGGACCGGCTGGGGCACCTGACGCGGACCAACTCCGAAGCCCTCGGCGGGGCCATGACGCAGCGGGTGCCACGCGGGGCCGACCTGACGAAGGGTGTCGCGATCACGTCGAGCTTCCACGTGTCCGACACGACGCACGTCGAGAACGTCCGCTATGGAAGGGGCTCCAACCTCATGGGCGCGCTCGCCGTCATGCAGGTCGACGGCGGCGGGCGCGTGCCGCGCTGGGTGCGCTTCGCCGGGCAGGCGCTGCGACACCCGACGATCTTCGCCCGCTCGCTGTCGAGCCGGCGCTGGAGCGAGCGCACCGTCATCGCGCTCGTCATGCAGTCGCGCGACAACTCGATCACGGTTCGCCGTCGGCGGGGGCTGTTCGGCTGGCACCTCACCTCGATGCAGGGGCACGGTGAGCCGAACCCGACCTACATCCCCGAGGGCAACGAGGCGGTCCGTGCCATGGCGCGGCGTCTCGAACAGAGCACGGGCGAGCGCGCCTGGCCCGGCTCGTCGATCGGCGAGATCCTCGACATCCCGATGACGGCGCACTTCCTCGGCGGTGCGGTCATCTCCGACTCGCCCGGGACCGGTGTCGTCGACCCGTACCACCGGGTCTGGGGCTACCCCGGGCTGCACGTCGTCGACGGCGCCGCGGTGTCGGCCAACCTCGGGGTCAACCCCAGCCTGACGATCACCGCCCAGGCCGAGCGGGCAATGTCGCTGTGGCCGGCGGCCGGTGAGCCGGACCGGCGCCCCGCCCAGGGGGAGCCGTACCGACTCGTGCCCGCCTGAGGACCGCAGCCCGACGGGAGCGGGGTCGCGGGCCCGCTGGGGGTGGGTGGTGCGGGCCCGCGACCGTGGCGGGTGGAGCCGTCACCCCTCAGAGACGGCCCCACCCCTGGCGCACGGGCTGGCAACCGGTCGAGAAACAGCCCTGCACCGCGCTGACCAACGACGGCGGAGTCCCGGGGTTACGGGCTCGGCTCGCCAATCTCCGACGCGTTCGCCGACGTGGACCTTCGGCGTCGGGGCGGGCCTCAGCGGGTGGGGTCCCAGCCCGAGCGCTCGAGAGCCTCGGAGAGCTCGTCGACGACGAGGGTCTCGCGGTCGACGCTGCCGTTGCGGTACGAGGCGCGGCCCACGAGGTGAGCGGAGACGGGGGCGGTGAGGAACTGTGTCGCGCCGACGAGCAGGAGCGTCGTCACGGCCGCCCACGTCCGAAGCGTCAGGGCCAGACCGAGCAGGACGAGGAACAGGCCGAGGCTCTGCGGCTTGGTCGCGGCGTGCAGCCGCGAGAGCGTGTCGGGGAACCGCGCGAGCCCGATGGCGCCGGCGAGACACAGGAGGGCGCCGAGCAGCAGGCACACGCCGCCGAGCGCGTCGAGGGTGGACAGCACCCACTGCGGCCCGCTCACGGCGCCTCCTCCGGGTCCTGGGTCGGGGGTGGCGTCGGCCGGACGCGGCCGACGGCTTCGGCCGTGTCGGTGGTGTGGGTGGTGTCGCGGGTGTCGGGGGTGTCGGCGGGACCGCCGACGGCGTCGTCGTCGCGGTCCCGCGACAGGAACCGCGTGATCGCCACACCGCCCACGAAGGCGACGAGCCCGAGCACGACGAGCAGCGGCAGGTACGTGGCGGTGCGCTGACGCACCGACTCCAGCGCCACCCCCGCGATGACGACGACGAGGAGGATGTCGGTGGCCACGATGCGGTCGAGGTTGCTCGGCCCGCGCGCGATGCGGACGAGGACGATGACGGCGGCGACGCCGAGCATCGCGAGGGCGGCGAGGGCGATGGTGCTCACGCGTCCTCCCTTCCGGGGGTGAGGTCCGGGCGCTGGTCGGGGGGCTCGTCCGGGCCTTCGACGTCTCTTCCGACAGGGGGTTCGGCGGGTTCGGCCCGTCCTTCGACGGGGCGTTCGGCGGGGACGCGTCCGATGCCCTCGGGATCGGCGGCGGCTGCGGTCTCGAGCGCCGCGATCTCGGCGTCCGAGCCGAAGGCGCGGACCACCCGCGCCTCGACGGCGAGCACGTGCCGGCGGCCCGCGTCGACGGCGCCCTCGCTGCCGACGTCGAGCAGATGCAGGTACAGCACCGAGCTGGAGCGCCTCGCGTCGATGACGACCGACCCGGGGACCAGCGCGACGAGCTCGGCGGTGATCGTCAGGTAGAGGTCGGAGCGTGATCGCAACTGCACCCCGACGACAGCGTTGCGGGGCCGGCCGGGTCGCAGGGCGAGGCGCAGCACCTGCCAGGACGCCACGACGAGGTCCCCGATGAAGCGCGCCCCGAGCCAGGCGACGCGCAGGGGCCGGACGCGCCCGGCGAAGACGATGGAGGGCAGCGGGAACGCCCAGGTTACGAGGAGCCCGACGAGCAGGCCGTTGACGAGGTTGCCGAGGGAGACCCGGTCCCAGAGCAGCACCCAGACGACCGCGATGGCGGCGACGGCGCGCGGTTGGAACGCCCGGCGGCGACGCCGAGGTCCCTCGCCGCTGCCGGTCGCACCGGCAGCGTCGGCAGCGTCGGCAGCGTCGGCAGCATCGGCGCCGTCGGTGGGTGGTGGGGGTGGTGTCATCGGCGCACCTCGGGCGGCAGGACCGTCGTCACGTAGGGCCGGCGGCTGTGCAGGTCCTCGGCCGCGCGCTGCGTGTAGCCGAAGAGCGGACCGGCGACGACCGTGATGAGCAGCCCGACGGCCGTCATCGCGGCGGTCGCCCCGACCATGAGCCGCGGGAGCGGCCTCGGGGCCCGGACGTGACCACCCACCTCGGAGGCCACCGCGACGCTGCCGCGAGTGGCGGCGGCCACCGGGTCGGGTGCCGAGCCGCCCGGACGGACCGTCGGCCGGACCGCGCCCGGCTCGCCCGGCTCGTCCGAGGCGTTTAGGCCGTCCGAGGCGTCCGACGCCTCAGAGGCCTCCGGCCGGGAGCGCCAGAACGCCTGGCTCCACGCCTTCGTCAGCGCGTAGAGCGTCAGCAGGCTCGTGACGACGCCGCCGACGACGAGCACCCAGGCCAGCGGCGTACCGAGCTCGATCCCGGCGTCGAGCAGCCCGACCTTGGCGAGGAACCCCGACAGCGGGGGGATGCCCGACAGGTTCATCGCCGACGCGAAGAAGAGCACGGCCAGGACCGGGGCCGATGCGGCGAGACCGCCGAGGCGGTCGAGGGAGGTGGTTCCCGCGTGTCGCTCGACGAGACCGGCGACGAGGAAGAGGGCGGTCTGGACGGTGATGTGGTGCGTGACGTAGAAGATCGCGCCGGCGGTCCCGTGCGGGCCCGCGAGGGCGATGCCGAAGACCATGTAGCCGATGTGGCTGACCAGCGTGAAGGACAGGATCCGCTTGAGGCCGGTCTGCGACACCGCGCCGAGGATGCCCACCATCATGGTCAGGAGCGCGGCCCACATGAGCAGGTCCTGCAGCGGAGAGGCCGGGAAGAGGAGGGTCTGCACCCGGATCATCGCGTAGACGCCCACCTTGGTCAGCAGGCCGGCGAACACCGCGGTGACCGGTGCCGGCGCGGTGGGGTAGCTGTCGGGCAGCCACGCCGACATCGGGAAGACGGCCGCCTTGATGCCGAACGCCGTCAACAGCGTCAGCTGCAGGACGAGGGCGACGCCGGGGGCCAGGCCCTCGACACGGATCGCGAGCTGGGCGAGGTTGACGGTGCCGGTCGCGGCGTAGACGGCGGCGATCCCGACGAGGAAGAGCGCCGAGCTGATGAGGCTGACGACGACGTACGTCGTGCCGGCGTGGATGCGCGCGGCCGAGCCGCCGAGCGTCAGCAGGACGTAGGAGCTGAACAGCAGGATCTCGAAGCCGACGAAGAGGTTGAAGAGGTCACCGGCGAGGAACGCGTTGGCGACGCCGGCCGACAGGACGAGGTAGGTCGGGTGGAAGATCGACAGCGGTGGGCTGTCGTCGTCCTCCTCCTCGTCGGCGTGACCCTGGCCGATGGCGAAGAGCAGGACGAGCAGGGTCACGACGCCGGACACGAGGAGCATCAGGGCGCTGAGGCGGTCCGCGACGAGGGAGATGCCGAGCGGCTCCTGCCATGCACCGAGCCAGAGCACCTGGGGGCCGTGGGCGTCGGTCTGCCACACGAGGACGCCGGCGACCGCGACGGTCGCGGTGAGCACGGCGATGCTCGTCGCCCGCTGCAGCCAGGGCGTGCGGCGGACCGCGAGGGTCAGGGCCGCCCCGAGCAGCGGCAGCAGGACCGGCAGCGGCAGCAGGTCGGGCACGAGGTCCGCACCGACGAGGGCCACGCTCGCGAGGCCCGGCTCAGCCACGCCCGCCACCCCCTCTGGTCGGGACGTCCTCGTGGGCGTCCTCGTGGGCGTGCTCGTGGACGTCCTCGCGGGCGTCCTCGTCGGAGGTCGTCGTCGGAGCCTCGGACGGGTCGTAGGTCTCCGAGGTCGAGTCCTCCTCGGCGAGGCGCAGGATGCGGGCGTCCTCGGCGTCGTCCGGCACGTCGTCGGCACCGGAGATCTGCCAGAGCCGGTAGGACAGCGCGAGGAGGAAGCCGACGGTCGCCAGGCTGATGACGATGGCCGTGAGCACCATCGCCTGGGGGAGCGGGTCGCTGATCGACGCGGCGTCCTCGCCGACGAACGGCGCGCGCCCCGCTCGCCCGCTGACGACGAGGTAGAGCACCGCGACGCCGTTGCCGATGAGGACGACGCCGAGCAGGACGCGCACGAGGCTGCGGTCCAGGACGAGCGCGGTGCCGATGGCGACGAGGCCGGCGGTGACGAGGACGAGGGTGAGGTTCGGCTCGAGCGTCCGCTCGATGAGCAGGGGTGCGAGCGCGGTCATGGCTGCACCCGCGGGTTGGTGGGCGCGGCAGGCGCGGCAGGCGCGACGGCCGGGAGGGGCTCGGCGTCGGTCTCCTCGGCGATCTGCCGGTCGATGCCGGTGCCGAGGCTGCGCACGATGTCGAGCATCATCCCGACGACGATGAGGTAGACGCCGACGTCGAAGAGCAGCGACGTGACGAGGTGGACCTCGCCCCACGGCCAGAGCGTGACGTCGATCGCCGTGGTCTCGAGGACGGTGCCGCCGAAGGCCAGCGGCGCGAGCGCCGAGCCGACCACGACGAGCAGGCCGAGGCCGACGACGAGTCCGGCGTCGAACGGCGCCGCCTCGTCGAGCTCGTACCGGCCGCCGGCGAGGTAGCGCACGACGAGGGCCAGACCCGCGACGAGCCCACCGGCGAACCCGCCGCCGGGCTGGTTGTGGCCGGAGAAGAGGAGGAACAGCGACGCGGCGAGCATGACGTGGAAGACGAGCCGGGTCACCACCTCGAAGATCACCGACCGCTTCTCCTTGCGCAGCGTCCGCCCGCCCTGCAGCCACGTGCCACGCGTCGGGTTGCTCGCCGGCAGGTCCTTGGCGCTCGCGCGCGACAGGCGGGTGTTGCGCGTCCGGACGAAGATGAGGCTCGCGACTCCGGTGGCGGCCGCGACGAGCACCGACACCTCGCCGAGGGTGTCCCACGCGCGGATGTCGACGAGGGTGACGTTGACGATGTTCTTGCCGTGGCCGAACGCATAGGCCTGCGTGGGGAACCCCGCCGACACCGGGTCGGTGGAGCGACCGCCGGCGGCGACGAGCGCGATGGCCCCGACCGAGCAGCCGACAGCGGCCCCGAGCGCGAGGCGCCAGGTCCGGGCGGGCGAGTGCCGGTGCCGCGTGAACTTGGTCGGCAGCCGCCGCAGCGCGAGGACGAACACGACGAGCGACACGGTCTCGACGAGCATCTGGGTGATCGCGAGGTCCGGCGCGCCGTGGACGATGAAGAGCGTCGAGACGCCGTAGCCGGTGACCCCGACGAGCATGACGGCCGTGAGCCGGCGGCGCGTCACGAGGACGAGGACCGCCGCCGCGAGGATGACGAGACCCACGACGGCCTGGCCGGCGTTGTCCCACCAGCGGACCCGTGGCAGGTGTCCCTGGGTGACCGCGGCCAGCCCGGGCAGCAGGACGAACACGAGCAGGATGCCGGTCAGGTAGATGGGCAGCGACCCGCGCTGGGTCACGGCGGTGGTCTCGACGGCGCCCCGGTCGACCCACCGCAGCGTGCGGGCGAAGGCGCGCTCACCGTCGACGAGCGCGGGCACACCGGCCTGCGCGCGCGACACGGCGTCGCGGCGACAGAAGAGCACGAGCCCCGCGGCGATCGAGACGAGCGACAGGACCAGCGGCAGGGTCAGCCCGTGCCAGAGCGCGAGGGGCGCGGGCGGCGGCCCCAGCGGCAGCTCCTCCGCGTACGGCACGAGCCACGCGGACTCGAGGGGTGCGAGGAGACCGAGCAGGAGGCTGCCGGTGCCGAGCAGGAGCGGCGCGAGGACGAAGCCCGGGTGCGGCACCCGCACCGGCGTCGGCGCCCGGCCCGGCTTCGTGGCGAAGGCGCCCCAGAGGAACCGCGCCGTGTACGCCGTCGTCAGCGCCGACCCGACGACGACGCCGGCGACGGCGAGCCACCCGTACACCGCGGGCAGCGGCACCCCGGTCTCGACGTCCTGCCACAGCGACTCGAGCGCGCTCTCCTTCGACACGAAGCCGGCGAGGGGGATGACGCCGGCCATCGACAGCGCCGCGAGCGAGGCCGGCACCGACACCGGCAGCAGCCGACGACCGACGCCGGACAGCAGCCGCAGGTCGCGCGTGCCGGTGGCCTTGTCGAGGACCCCGACGCTGAGGAACAGCGTCGACTTGAAGAGGGCGTGCGCGACGACGAGGGCGAGGGCGGCGAGCCCGGCGGCGCGGGTCCCGAGCCCGGCCACCGCGACGATGAAGCCGAGCTGGCTGACGGTGCCGTAGGCGAGGAGCAGCTTGATGTCGTGCTGGCGCAGGGCCCGCCAGCCACCGACCGACATCGTCAGCAGGCCCAGACCCAGGGTCAGGACGTGCCAGGCCGGCGCGCCCGCGAACGCCGGGGCGAGGAGGGCCACGAGGTAGATGCCGGCCTTCACCATGGCGGCCGCGTGCAGGTAGGCGCTGACCGGTGTCGGCGCGGCCATGGCGCCGGGAAGCCAGAAGTGGAACGGCACGAGGGCCGACTTCGACAGCGCCCCGACGAGGAGGAGCACGACGGCGGCGACGGTGACGGTGTCGAGGCGCGGTGGGTCGGCGAGCAACCCCGAGATCGAGTACGTGTGGTGCACGCCGAGGGCGATGATGCCGACGAGCATGGCCAGGCCGCCGAAGGTCGTGACGACGAGGGCCTGCATCGCCGCGCGGCGGTTGGTCGAGCTGGCGGGGTTGTGCCCGATGAGCAGGTAGGAGAAGACGGTCGTCAGCTCCCAGAAGACGTAGAGCAGGAGGAAGTTGTCGGTCAGGACGAGCCCGAGCATCGCACCGGCGAACGCCGTGAAGACCGAGGTGAACCGCCACAGGGTCGGGTCGTCGTCGGTGAAGTACCACGTGCAGTAAAGCAGGACGAGGGCACCGACTCCGGTCACGAGCAGCGCGAGCACCCACTGCAGGGTCGAGAGCCGGAAGTCGAGGTCGAGGCCGAGGCCCGGTACCCACGGCACCCGCTCCACCGGGCCGTGGCCGTCGCGGACGTCTGCCCCCACCGAGACGAGCCAGCCGAACGACACCGCCGGGACGAGGGCCAGCACCGCGAACGCCCGCGTCCGCAGCGACCTCGCGAGAAGGGGTGCGACGAGGGCCGCGGCGAGGTGGAGGATGAGCAGGTGCGCCACGGCGGCCCCTCGGTCGTCGGTCGGCAGGTCGTCCACGCGCGTCCGGCGGCCCGGAGGTCGTGAGCCCCAATCCTACGTGCCACCCGCGGGTGGGCCGAGCCCCGAGGCCGGCTCAGAAGGTGACGAACGTCCGGCGGGCGAGGAAGAACCCGTGCCCGACGGCCCGGTCCACACACGTGACGCCCGCCTCCTCGCTGAGGCACTGCACGGGCCCGGGCGCAGACGTGCGCGCGCCGTAGCCGAGCGTGGGCACGTCGGCGTGCGCCACCGCGTCGGTGTTGCAGACCGGGACCGCGCCGCGCGCGGTCAGCTCGATGCGGCCGATGTCGGGGGCACCGCCCGGCGGGCACAGCCCGGCCTGGGGCGGCGCGACGCGGCCCTCGACCACCTCGCAAGCGGGCGCCGAGGAGCCCCCGGTGACGACGCAGCGCAGGTTGCCGCTCGGGCTGACGAAGGCCGACGTGACGCCGGCGGCCGGCTTCGCGCCGGCGACGCGCGCGGCCGCCTCGGCGAAGGAGTGGGGAGCGCCGCGCTGGGGCCCGGCGGCCAGGGCGGTCGGCACCGCCGTCGTCGTCGCGGTCTGCGTCGGCACGGGCGTCGTGCCGGGTGAGGCCGAGCCGGTCGTGCCCGGCCCCGACGCCGGCGGGTCCACGACGACCGTGACGGTCGTGGTCGGGGCGGGGATGTCGGTGGCGCCGCAGCCCGAGACCGCGACCGCCACGAGGGCGACGACGGCACCGAGGACGGCGACGGGCACCGGGCGCGCGCGGACCGCGGCACCGCGGGCGGGAGGGGTCGTCCGGCCGTGCATGGGCCCCGAGTCTGGCACGACCGCAACGGGACCGCGCGACCACGTCCACCGCCACGAGCCTCCGGGTTGCCTCGACCGCCTCGACCGCCTCGACCGCCTCGACCGACCCGCTCGGGGGTGACCTACGCTGGGGACGTGCTCCGCCGACTGCTCACGCCGCGCTGGGTGGCCTTCCTCGCGGGGCTGCTCGTCGTCGTCGCGGCCTGCGTCCTGCTCGGCATGTGGCAGCTCGGGGTCGCGCGTGACCACGGCCGTGAGGACGCCGTCTCGGCCGCCGCGCAGCTGGGCCGCGCGCCGCTCTCGCAGGTCACGGCGCCGCACCGGCCCTTCGCGCCCGAGCTGTCGAACCGTCGCGTGAGCGTCACTGGCACCTACGACGCGTCGCGGTCGTTCCTCGTCGTCGACCGTCGCCTCGGTGCCCGCAGCGGGTCGTGGGTCGTCACCCCGCTCGACACGGGGTCGGGGACCGTCGCCGTGCTCCGTGGCTTCGTTCCGGGCACCCCGGCCTCCGCTCCCGCGCCCCCCGCCGGACCCGTCACCGTCCTCGGCACCCTGGGCCCCGGGGAGTCGCCGCGCACCGGCGACCCGCTCCAGGGACGGCAGCGCCGGTCCATCGACCTCGCCGCGCTCGTCAACGAGTGGCCCGGCGACCTCTACAACGCCGTCGTCTTCGCCTCGGCCGAGCACGTCGGCACCGACGCGTCCGACGCGTCCGGCACCACCGTGACGGCCCCGGGCCTGACCCGGGTGCCGCCCCCGACGCTCGACGCGCCGCTCAACCTCCGCAACGCGGCCTATGCCGTGCAGTGGTGGGTCTTCGGCGTCTTCGCCATCTGGATGGCGTGGAAGATGTTCCGCGCCGAGCACGAGGCCGAGCACGACACCGAGCACGACACCGAGCACGAGACCGGACCATCGGCCCAGCGCGAAGCGACGCCGGAGGAGGGCGGGCAGACGCCGGACGGCGTGTCCGCCGCGTCCGCGTCCGAAGCCCGCCGTCCCAGTGAAAGCCCGAGAGAGAGCGCCACGACGTGAGCACGTACCCCCAGACCCTGGCCAAGCCCCGGCAGATCCGCTCGGCCCTGTCCGCCTACCGCGTCCTCGCGATCGTCGCGGGCATCGCGCTCTTCGTGCTCCTGCTCGAGATGGTCATGAAGTACGCGCTCCACCAGACCAACGTCCTCACGCAGTACTGGAGCCCCATCCACGGCGTCATCTACATGGGGTACGCGGCGTCGGTGGCCAACCTCGGCCTCAAGGCCGGCTGGGGGCCGGTCCGCATCGTCAAGAACCTCCTCGCCGGCTTCGTGCCCGTCGTGCCGTGGGTCGCCGAGCGGCGCAACAGCGCCGAGACCGAGGCCCTCCTCGCCCGCACCTACGTCGCCGGGGAGGGCACGGCCGCCTGACCGGCGACGTCCGGACCGCCCACCGCCAGCCACTAGGCTGTCCGGGTGACCGACGCGCACGACCTGCAGAGCCATCCCGTCCTCGTCGTCGACTTCGGCGCCCAGTACGCCCAGCTGATCGCCCGCCGGGTGCGCGAGGCGAACGTCTACAGCGAGGTCGTGCCGCACTCGACGACCGTCGCTGACCTGCTGGCGAGGAAGCCTGCCGCGATCATCCTGTCCGGCGGCCCGAGCTCGGTGTACGAGGAGGGCGCGCCGCGTCTGGACCCGGCGCTGCTCGAGGCCGGCGTGCCGGTCTTCGGCATGTGCTACGGGTTCCAGTCGATGGCCCAGGCGCTCGGCGGCGTCGTCGCCCGCACCGGCTCGCGCGAGTACGGCAAGACGGCCGCGACGATCACCGGCACCGGCTCCACGCTCTTCGACGGCCAGCCCGCCGACCAGGTCGTGTGGATGTCGCACGGCGACTCCGTGACCGAGGCGCCGCGGGGCTCGGTCGTCACCGCGTCCACCGCGGGGACGCCGGTGGCGGCCATCGAGGACGACGCCCGACGGCTCTACGGTGTCCAGTGGCACCCCGAGGTGCTGCACTCCGAGCAGGGCCAGCGGGTCCTCGAGAACTTCCTCTGGAAGGGCGCGGGCATCGCGCCGGAGTGGACCGCCTCGAACGTCGTCGACGACCTCGTGGAGTCGATCCGCGAGCAGGTGGGCGAGGACCGCGTCCTGTGCGCCCTGTCCGGCGGCGTCGACTCCTCCGTCGCGGCGGCGCTCGTGCAGAAGGCCGTCGGCGACCAGCTGACGTGCGTCTTCGTCGACCACGGCCTGCTGCGTGAGGGCGAGGCCGAGCAGGTCGAGAAGGACTTCGTTGAGGCCACCGGCGTCGACCTCGTCGTCGTCGACGCCCGTGAGCGGTTCCTCGACGCGCTCGCCGGGGTCACCGACCCCGAGACGAAGCGCAAGATCATCGGCGAGCAGTTCATCCGGGTCTTCGAGCAGGCGGCCCGCGACGTCGTCCACGACCGCGGCGACGAGGAGCACCCCGTCAAGTGGCTCGTCCAGGGCACGCTCTACCCCGACGTCGTCGAGTCCGGCGGCGGCGAGGGCGCGGCCAACATCAAGAGCCACCACAACGTCGGGGGCCTGCCCGACGACCTCCAGTTCTCGCTCATCGAGCCGCTGCGCACGCTCTTCAAGGACGAGGTGCGCCAGGTCGGGCTCGAGCTGGGCGTGCCCGAGGTCATCGTGTGGCGCCAGCCGTTCCCGGGCCCCGGCCTCGGCATCCGGATCATCGGTGCCGTCGACGCCGAGCGTCTCGCCGTGCTGCGCCGCGCCGACGCCATCGCCCGCGAGGAGCTGACGAAGGCCGGTCTCGACCGCGACATCTGGCAGTGCCCCGTCGTGCTGCTCGCCGACGTCCGCTCGGTCGGCGTCCAGGGCGACGGCCGCACGTACGGTCACCCGGTCGTGCTGCGCCCGGTCGCCTCCGAGGACGCCATGACCGCCGACTGGGCCCGCGTGCCCTACGACGTCCTCGCGACGATCTCGACGCGCATCACCAACGAGGTCGAGGAGGTCAACCGGGTCGTGCTCGACGTCACGAGCAAGCCGCCGGGCACCATCGAGTGGGAGTGAGCGGCTCGGCCCGTGACCGCCCACGGCGAAACCCGTGGGCGCGGACGGTGCCGCTGCTGCTCCTCGTCGCGCTCGTGGCGCTGACGGTCGGTGTCGTGCGGGAGGGGCGGGTCTACCGCCTCGACGACGCCGTCCTGGCCCTGACCCCGGGGGAGACCGGAGGCCCCACGCTGCTGCACGCGCTGGCCTACCTCGTCGTCGACCTCGCGACCCCCGCTCTCGGTGTCGCCGTCGTCCTGCTCGTCGCCGGGTGGCTCTCGTGGCGGTGTCGGGACCCGGGTCCCCTCGTGGTCGCGGCTCCCGCGATCGTGCTGCTCACGACCACCGTGCTCGTCGGCAAGGCCGTCATCAACCGCGCGGCACCGGGCTTCGACGCCGTCGTCGCGCACGACGGGTCCTACCCGTCCGGTCACACGGCGACGGCCCTCGTGTGCGCGGGCGTGCTGGCCGAGATCGTGTCGCGACTGCGGCCGCACCGGCGTCGGGCGGCGTGGGGTGCGGCGACCTGCTGGACGCTCCTCGTCGTCCTCGGGCTGCTCTGGCTGCACTTCCACTGGCTCAGCGACGTCGTCGGGTCGGTCCTGCTCGCCGCGCTCCTGCTCTGGCTGCTGCTGCGCTGGCCGTGGCGCCTCGGCGAGCGGATCAGCCGACACTAGGGTGGAGCCCATGTGTGGAATCAGCGGTCATCTCGGGGCTGACGGCGACGGCGACCTCGTCCGGCGGATGGCCGACTGCGGTCACGGCACCACGAGCACGGACCCGACCGCCCTCACCTCGCCGGGAGTCGTGCTCGCCGTGCGGCCTCTGGGCGGTGGACCGGCCGACGCGTCGGTGGCCCGGACGCCGACCGGCCGCCACACGCTCGTGCTCGACGGCGACCTGGTCGACACCGCGGACGTCCGGTCCGAGCTGACCACCCTCGGGCACGAGCTCGCGTCCGGCTCGGACGCCGAGGTCGCCGTCGCCGCGTGGGTCGAGTGGGGACCCTCCGGGCTCGACCGGCTGCGCGGCGAGTTCGCCCTGGTCGTGTGGGACGCCGAGACCAGCACGCTGTCGGCCGCGCGCGACCCCTTCGGCACGCGTCCGCTGCACGTGTGCCGCGTCGACGGCGGCTGGCTCGTCTCGAGCGACATCCGCGGCATCCTGGCCAGCGGCCGCTACGACCGGCGCCCCAACGACCGCACCATCTACCGCTACCTGCGCTTCCGCGTCCACGACGACGGTGCGGACACGTTCTTCGCCGGCATCGAGCGCGTCCTGCCCGGCGAGGTCGTGACGCTGCGGGCGGACGCCACCACGACCGAGCGCACCGTCTGGTCCACGCTGCGGGCCGAGCTCGAGGACGCCGCCCGCTCACCTCGTCCGTGGTCGCCCGAGCTCGCGACCCAGCTGCGCGAGCACCTCGCCACCGCCGTGCGCCGCCGCGTCGGCTCCGACGGACGGGTGGGTGCGACCCTGTCCGGCGGCATCGGCTCGGCCGCGCTCACTGCCCTGCTCGCCGGCACCGACCGCCGCACCGGTCTCGCGCCGGACGGCATCGACGCGTGGACCGCCGCCTACCCGGGCACCGCCGCCGACGAGACCCCGCACGTCGAGGCCGTCCTCGCGTCGGTGGGGGGACGCGTCGACCCGCACCGCGTCGAGCCGACGTCGGCCGAGTTCAAGAAGGACATGCGCGAGCTCGTCCGGGCCCAGGAGGAGCCGATCGGCTCGAGCGGCGCGTACACCCAGTACCGCCTCCTGCGCAAGGCGGCCGCCGTCGACGGCGTCGTCCTCGACGGGACCGGCACCGACGAGCTGCTCGCGGGCTTCGGTGCCCACCACCTCGTCCACCTGCGCGAGCTGCGCGGGCAGGACACCCGGCGCGCGGCGTCCGAGCTCGGGCACTCCGTGGACGTCCTGCTGCGCCGCGGGCGCCCGCTCGTCACCGACCGGCTCCGCCGGCGTCGCAAGGTGCCCGTCGAGTCGCTCCTGGCGCAGTCGTTCGTCGCTGCCCACGCCGCGGAGCGGTACGCCCCGGAGCGGTCGAACCTGCGCGCCCGGCTGGTCGAGGACCTCCTGCGCGGCTCGCTGCCGGCCCGCCTGCGCGTCGCCGACCGCAACGCCCGCGCCACGGGGGTGCCGGTCCGGATGCCGTTCGTCGACCGTGACCTCGCGCGGTTCGTCTTCTCGCTGCCCGACGAGGCGTTCGTCGCCGACGGCGTCGGCAAGCGCGTCCTGCGGGAGTCGGTGCGCGGCCTCGTCCCCGACTCCGTCGTCGACCGCCGCGACAGGGTGGGGGCGGTGACGCCGCAGAGCGAGTGGTTCATGGTCCTGAAGAACCACATCTACGGCGAGTTCCTCTCCGAGTCCTTCGCGAACCGCCCCTACGTCGACCAGACCGCCGTCCTCGAGGCGTTCGAGGGGTGGATCAAGGGCACGAACACCGTCGACTCCTCGACGATCTGGCGGCTGCTCAACCTCGAGCTGTGGCTCCAGGAGTTCTTCGACGAGCGCGAGCCGGAACCCGAGGGCGAGCCCCGGGCCAAGACCGACTACGAGCCGAATGCCCGCAAGCAGCTCGACCTCACGACCGACGACGGCACCCGAGTGCGGCGCTACCCGCTGCGCACGGACCTGTTCACCCGTGAGGACCCGCTCGTCGACAACGCGCTGTCCTACGTCACGCGGTTCTTCGACGGCCTGCCGGCCGCGGGGCAGGAGCACGCCGCCGCGACAGCGGGCCGCTGGTACTACTTCATCTCCGAGAAGATCGTCGCGATCACCCAGGGGCGCTCGTTCTTCATCTGGGACATCAAGGTCGGCCGGCCGGCCCGGGTGCTGTCCCGGTACGTGACGCGCACGCCGGCCGGCATCGGTCTCGGCTCGCCCTTCACGATGCAGCTGGCCATCGAGGAGGCCGGCCTGCCGCGCGTCGTCTTCGCGGCCGCGGGCGGTTTCGTCGGCAAGCTCGTCGGGCGCAAGGGCCTGTTCTACGAGCTCGTCGGAGGCGACATCCGGGCCATCGACGGTCCGACGGAGTACTCGGTCTACCCGGCCAACGTCTCGGCCAAGCTCGGGCCCAAGGACCCCGACGAGGTGGCCGCGCGCATCTCGGCGGCGATCCGCGAGCGGGTGCCCGAGCCATGGCGCTCGACGTTCGGCGGGACCGTCGTCATGGACGCCAACGACATCGGACGCAACGTGCTCGGCAAGGACGCCCCGGGGTCCAAGGAGCGGTACGAGCTGATGTTCGCCGACAACCCGCTGGGCCAGGGGTCCGAGCAGACGCCGATGGCCGTCGTCTTCGAGCTGCCCGGCGACGCCTGACCCTGCGGGGCTCGGGGTGGTGCCCCGCAGGGTCAGGCGCCGCATCCGGCTCAGCCCAGGCCGTCGAAGACGTCCCGGCGGATCGGGCTGCCCGGCGGGAGCGAGCGGTCGACGAACCACTCCCGCCCGAACACGAGGTCGAAGAGCGGTCGCGGGATGCGCAGGAACGCGGCGAGCGTCCGGTCCGCGCCGCCGTCGGCACTGGCCTGCGACGCGTGCGCCCGCATCGAGGCACGCTTGGCGGCGATGTGCCGCCGGACGCTGATGCGGTGGGTGATCTCGCTGCGGGCCGAGAACGCGCGGTCGAAGCTCGCACGGTCGAACTCCGGCGGGAACCTGTAGACCTTCGCGGCGAGGTCGATGGCCCGGCAGATCGTGTCGCGCGGCACGGTCGCCTCGAGCACCTTCGGGGTCGCGGCGAGCTCGGCGGCCCGGACTCCGACCTCGTGCACCTTGCGGTGGTCCGGGTGCCCGTAGCCCCCGTTCGGCTCGTAGTGGACCAGGACGTCGGCGTCCTCCTCGCGCAGGACCGCCGCCAGGCGTGCCGCGGCCTCCTCGACGCCGGCGCGCACGAACCGGGTCGCGCCGGGCGGGTCGGGGTCGACGACGGGGCCGAGCCCGCTGTCGGCGTAGCCGAGGTGCTCGACGCGGGCCACCCCGAGGGCCCGGGCGCTGGCCCGCAGCTCGTCCAGGCGGCGCTCACCGAGGTGCCCGTCGTCGGCGTACTCGCCTGCGGCGAGCCCGAGGGCGCCGTCGGTGGCCACGACGACCACGACCCGGTGGCCCTCGGCGGCTGCGCGCGCCATGGTGCCCGACGTGAGCAGGGCCTCGTCGTCGGGGTGGGCGTGGAAGGCGACCAGAGTGTGCGGCATCGGGCCCATCTTGGCCCATGACAGAGTGTCGCCTGTGAAGGTGGCCCTGCTGTCCGACTGTTACCTGCCGCGCCTGGGCGGCATCGAGGTGCAGACCCACGACCTCGCGCAGCAGCTGCTCCTCCTCGGCCACGAGGTCGAGGTGTTCACCGCCACACGAGGCCCCGAGGGCCAGCTGCACGGGGCCGTCACGGTCCTCGACGGCGTCCCCGTCCACCGCCTCGCGGCCCGGGTGCCGGGGGAGCTGCCCGTCAACCCCTGGGCACCCCGGGTGCTGCGCCGCCGGCTCGTCGAGGGCGGCTTCGACGTCGCGCACGTGCAGACCGGTGTCGTCTCACCCTTCGCCTGGGACTGCACGCGCGTCACCCTCGGCCTCGGGCTGCCCACGGCGATGACGTGGCACTGCATGCTCGCGGGCGTCGCGCCGCTCTTCGGCGTGGCCGGTTTCGTGCGGCGGTGGGCGGCGCGCGGCGTCGCCATGTCGGCGGTGTCGGACGTCGCCGCCCGGCCGCTGCGCCGCCTGGTCGGCGACGCCGTCGAGGTGGGTGTCCTGCCCAACGGCATCGACGTCGGCCGGTGGGCGACGCGGCCGGCCGAGCCGACGGGCGGGCCGACCGAGCCGACGGGCGGGCGCGACGACCCCGAGCCGGGACCGCTGCGCCTCGTCACGGCCATGCGCCTGGCCGCTCGCAAGCGCCCGGCCGCGCTCGTCGCGCTCGTCGAGCGAGCAGCGGCACTGGCCGGGCCGGCCTCGCTC
The DNA here is from genome assembly GCF_056755255.1 of Monashia sp. HAY1-5C. Classification (NCBI taxonomy): domain Bacteria; kingdom Bacillati; phylum Actinomycetota; class Actinomycetes; order Micrococcales; family Intrasporangiaceae; genus Intrasporangium; species Monashia sp. HAY1-5C. Next base: position 19,201 of record NZ_JBPGXG010000074.1, read on the forward strand.
GACCTCACGATCCTCGGCGAGGGGCCCGACCGCCGGCGCGTCGAGCGGCACGTGCGCGAACGGGGGCTCGACTGGGTGCACCTGCCCGGACGCGTCAGCCGCGACGAGCTGCGCGAGCGCTATGCCGCCTCCGACGTCTACCTGTCGCCCGCGCGTCTCGAGTCGTTCGGCATCGCGGCGCTGGAGGCGCGCACGGTGGGGCTGCCCGTCATCGGCCGGCAGGGCTCGGGGGTGGGCGAGTTCGTCGCGGACGGGGTCAACGGACGCGTCGTCGACAGCGACGACGCCATGGCGCGCGCGATCGCCGACCTGGCCCGTGACCGCCGTGAGGTGGCGCGCATGCGCGCCCGCAACGTCGCCGAGCCGCCGGCGCAGGAGTGGCCGCGGGTCGCCCGGCTCGCCGTCGGCGAGTACGAGCGCGCCCTGGGGCTGGTGCGCCGGTGAGGACGAACGTGCCGGGCGGCATCCGCGTCGTCGGGCTCGCGGCGTCGGGGGAGCGGGTGGCCGCGCTGCCGCTCGAGCACGGTGCCGACCCCGTGCACGTCCTCGCGCTCGCGGGGTGGGCGGTGGAGGCGCCGGCGACGTCGGCGACCGGTGCGGACGGAGCACTCGAGATCGCCTACCGCACCAGGCCGCTCGACGGGACGGTGCCGAGCCCGGAGGCGGTCTTCCGCGACCTCGACATCGACCCCGCCGACGCGGCCGAGCCGCACCAGCGCGTCGCCGCCTATGCCCTCGTCACCAGCACGCGCGGCGTCCTGCTCACGCAGTTCACCGGGCTGACCAACGTCGAGGGGGAGTGGGGCCTGCCCGGCGGCGGGCTCGACCCGGGGGAGTCGCCGGTGGAGGGCGTCCACCGCGAGGTGTGGGAGGAGACCGGCCAGCGGGTCCGGCTCGGCGAGCTCGTCGCCGTGCAGTCCTCCCACTGGGTGGGCCGGGCGCCGTCGGGCGTCGTCGAGGACTTCCACGCGGTCCGCATCGTCTACGCGGCCACGTGCGCATCGCCGGGCGACCCCGTCGTCCACGACGTCGGTGGCACGACCGCCGACGCGCGGTGGTTCGCCCCGCACGAGCTCGGCAGCCTGCCGCTCACGCGGTCGACGCGCCGGCTGGAGGCGTTGCAGGCCCTCGCGCGGCGCGACTACGACGCTCCGTAGGATGACCGGCATGGACCTCGTCTACGACCTCCTCGTCGTGCTCCACCTCCTCGGCATGGCTGCCATCGTCGGCGGCTGGATCGCCGTCCGCTCCGGGCGAACGGTCATCGCGCCGATCGTGTGGGGGGCGCGGGCCCAGATCGTCACCGGCGTGCTGCTCGTCGGCATCGCCGAGGCCCTCAAGGACGAGGAGCACCACATCAACAACGCGAAGATCGCCGTCAAGCTCGTCGTCGCCCTCGTCGTCGCGGCCACCGCCGAGATCGGCCACGCCCGCTCCAAGCGCGGCGAGGACGCCGGCACGCTGCTCGACGTCGCCGGTGGCGCCGCAGTCGTCAACGTCGGCGTCGCGGCGCTCTGGTGACCGGCCGATCCTGAGGCCGCGAGATGCACTGGGACACAGGCGTCCTCGCGGGCATCCTCATCGGGCTCGTGTGGTTCGTCGTCGGCACGGTGCTCGTCGTCGTCGGGCGGCGGCGGCAGCGGGCGTCCGACGCCGAGGGCGCCGGCAACGTCGCCATCATCGGTATTTTCCTCCTCGTCGTCGGAGCCCTGACCTGGTTCGCGACGCTCCTGCTGTCCGTCGTCCCCCGCTGACCGTCCAGGATGACGACCACCATCGGGCGGTGAAGCCCGGTGTTGTGCTCGTGCGTCGTCCACGACCGCCTTCGTGGTCGTCTTCCTACACGCACCCGCGGCTGTGGATGACGCGCTCGAGGGCCTGACGGAGTGGGCCAGAGTCAGCGCCATGCCGAGCCCAGGCCCCGTTCCCGTCGTGAGGTTCGTGACTGCGCGTGGTGGTCTGGCCCGGCGAGCGGAGCTGGCGCCGCAGTTCACGGGCCGACAGATCGCGGCCGCCGTCGGCAGCGGACTCCTCGTGCGCGACGCTCCCGGCCACTACGCGCTCCCGACGGCGGACGCGGCCCGCCGGGCAGTGCGCCGGGTCAACGGGGTGGCAGTCGGTCGGAGCGCCGCGGCGATGTGGCGTCTCCCGCTCAAGACCCAGCCGACGCGGCCGGAGGTCGCGGTGCCACGGGGTCGACGCGTCCGCCCCGAGGACCAGCACGTGTGCCAGGTGCACTGGCGCACGCTGGAGCCCGAGGACGTGCACCGCGGGGAGGTGACGACGCCGCTGCGCACCGTCGTCGACTGCGCCAGGACGTTGCCCTTCGACGAGGCCCTGGCGGTGGCCGACTCGGCTCTGCGCAGCGGGCGCGTCGGCCGAGAGCAGCTCGTCGCGGCAGCCCAGGCCGTTCCTCGTTCCGGTCGCGCGGCCGCTCTTCGCGTGGCGCGGGAGGCCGACGGCCGTGCGGCCAACCCGTTCGAGTCGGTGCTCCGGGCGATCTCGCTCGACGTGCCCGGTCTGCGCCTCGTCCCGCAGGCCCCCGTGGTCAGTGCCGGGCGGGTCATCCACCCGGACCTCAGCGACGCCTCCCTGCGCATCGTCGTCGAGGGGGACAGCCATGAGTTCCACACCAACCGTCGCCAGATCGACATCGACTGCGAGCGCTACGACGAGCTGACCCTCGACGGATGGCTGGTTCTGCGGTTCTCGCACCACCAGGCGATGGCCCGGCAGGACTGGGTGCGCGCCACCATGGCTCGAGCGACGGCGTCGAGGATGACGACCACCATCCCCGGTCTCGCCCCAGGTCCTGCACCGCCGCGTCGCACTGGGTGAATGGTGGTCGTCATCCTGAACGTCGGCGAGGTGCGAGCGGGGTGCCGTGGGAGGCAAGGGGCTCAGGAGGCGTCGTGGACGAGTGCGCCGCCGATGCGGGTCTGCAGCACCCGGGTGTCGCGGATCGCGGCGGGGTCGGAGTGCTCGAGCTCCCACGGGTCGCGGTCGAGGCAGACGAGGTCCGCGAGCTGCCCGGGCGCGAGCTGCCCGGCGTCGGTGCGCCCGACGGCAGCGTGCGCCACGACGGTGAAGGCGTGCACCGCCTCGTCGAGCGTCACGCGCTCCTCCGGCCGCCATCCGCCCCGCGGACGCCCGTCGGCCCGCTGGCGGGTGACGGCGGCGTGCAGGCCCCAGAACGGGTTCGGGTCCTCGACGGGCGCGTCCGACCCGAAGGCGACGGCCACCCCGGCGTCGAGGAAGGTGCGCCAGGCGTACGACGCGAGCCGGCGCGGTCCGATGATGGCGTCCGCGAGCTCGAGGTCGGCCGTGCAGTGGCTCGGCTGCATCGAGGCCACGACGCCGAGGGTCCGGAAACGCGGCACGTCGACGGGCCGGACGTGCTGGGCGTGCTCGACCCGCAGCAGGGCCCGGGCGCCCGCGACGCCGGAGGCACGGACCGCCTCGAAGCAGTCGAGGACGAGCCGGTTCGCCTCGTCGCCGATGGCGTGGGTCGCGACGTCGAGACCCGAGCGCACCGCGAGCAGCG
>NZ_JBPGXG010000075.1:0-22353 GCF_056755255.1 Monashia sp. HAY1-5C
GACCACGCGGATGTCGAGCTGCTTGCCGAACCGGAGCACCCGTTCGGGCGACTCGGGGGTCGGCGACGGGGCGGTGTAGTGGCTGGATGCGGCGGCTTCCTCGACGAGGGTGGCGAGTAGCTGCACCGGCAAGGCGTCTGGGGCGGCGCTGTAGCCGTCCGGGGTCTTGGGGCCGTCGAGGCGGATCAGGCCGTGGAAGTGGATCAGGCCGCGGGTCTGGTACTCGCCGACCTTGGCGTACTGGATGCTCGCGCGGTCGTTCAGGCGGTACTGGGTCACCCCGAGGGCGCGGGCCAGGCGACGGTTCAGGGCGATGGTGAATCGGCGCCACAGTTCCGGGGCCCACCACTGCCACACGACGTGGCCCTCGTAGTCGTAGCAGTCGCCGCAGATCGGCTGCCCCACCAGCGGGTCCGCCCCGTTGTGAGTGGCCATGCACCCGGTCGGAAGGCCATGCGCGCACCGGCTCGTCTTGTCGCGGGGACGGCAGCGGACCACCGGCTGCCCGGGCTTGGGGGCGCGGTGCACGTGCCCGAACGAGGGCGCGGTGAACGTCACGAAGAGCAGCGGGTTGCCGGCCACGCTCTCGGGGACGGTCTTGCCGCCGACGGCGCCAGCGCGGATCAGCTCGAAGGTGTCCCGGGCGTAGGTGCGGGCGCAGGCCGGGCAGACCGAGGCGCGGCGGTTCCCGCACGGCACGAGCGTCACCCCGAGCGGTGCGTCGGTCGAGGAGTACGAGGACAGGACCTCGCCGGTCCGGGTGTCGACGGTCTGGCTGGAGCCGGCCAGGTGGATGGGGCGGGTGCAGTAGTGCACCGAGGCGGCGGCGTCGGTGAACCCCGTCATCGTCCGGTCTCGGAACCGGCGCACCAGCGCGGCAGCCCCGGTGTCGGTCAGGCCTGCGAGGTCCAGCGGTGCGTCCTCCCCGAACCCGGGGAACGAGCCCGTGCCCAGAGACGGTCCACCGCTTGTCGACGTCGCGAGCCTCACGCCGCGTCACCGCCGATGGGTGCGGCAGGCGCGAGCGAAAGTGGCAGCAGCCCCTGTTGTGCGTCGACCCGTGTGCGGCGCGTGCGGACCGGGACCCAGCCCGGCCCGGCGGGTTCGATGTAGGCGGGGTCGCGGTTGGTGCCGGCCCACCAGCCTGCGCACACGTTCGCGTCGGCGACGTAGGCGGCGCAGTCGGCGAACACGGGGCAGGCCCGGCACACCGCGCGCATCGACTCGGCATCCCATGGCCCGATGTTCTCGGGCTCGGCGATCCAGGGCAGGTCGGTGCGGGTGCCGCAGGAGCCGAGGGACTGCCACGGCACCGACCCGAGCGGCCGGTGAGCGGACGCTGCAGCAGGCTCACTCCACACGGCCTCGAGGGCTGCCCACCGGGCCGAGCGGGACAGGCCGGTCATGCGACCTCACCGACCTCGGTGGGCGCATGCGAGCGACGGAGGCTGTCGTCATTAGTGGCGGTGAGGCTGTCGGCCAGGACGTCGGCCAAGACAGTGCCGAGGGTGTCACCACGTCGCAGCCGCCGGGTCAGCCGGCGGCGTTGGGGCGGGGTCGTGCCGCCGTAGATGGTCCACTGGTCGCCGAACACGAGCGCGGAGGCAAGGCAGAGTCGCCGGACCGGGCACTCGTGGCACACCTCGATGCCGCGGACCGTGTCGGCCGGCTCGTCGGAGAGCCACCAGTCCACCGGCCCGGTGCGGCACAGCCCGTCGTCGTGCCACCGGTTCATGTCCAGCTCGGGCAGGGTCGGTCCTCCGGTGCGGTCGACCCACGCGCGGGGCCGGCCCCACGGCTGCTCTTCGCGGGGAGGCTGGCTCTTCATGCCGCATCACCGCCCAACCCACGCTCGGCGGACGGCGTCACGGACGCTGAGGCGCGCGGGTGCCGGGGTTTGCGCGGTGCCCGGGGCTTCCGGGGACGAGGGCTCGCGCCAGACCCGTCCGCGTGGTCCGTGTCCCCGGTCGCGCCAGGCACGTACGGGATCGCCTCGACGTGACCGAGGTCGACCGCGACGTGCGCCTCGCTGTCGTCGTGGGCAGGGTTGGATGCGCGGTGCCGGGCGGCGACGTCCCGGACGAGGCTGTCGGGCCAGAAGTCGGCCCGGACCCGGTCCGCGGACCCATCCTCTTCGATGACCCACGCCGTGCCTGGCGCGGCCGGGGAGATCCGGTGCGCGGGGGCGGTGGCGGCGGCGCCGTCACCGAGGACCATCCGGGTCTCCTCGGCCGACCGCAACCGCAGCGCGACGGTCTGGGTGAACAGACCCCGCAGCCCGATGACCTCCTTACGCGGGTCCTGCACACACGCCAGCACGACCACGCCGAGCGCGCGGCCCTGGGTCAGGACCTCGGCCAGCAGCCGGGACGCCTCCTTCCGGGTCTCCGGGTCCGAATACGCGGTCAGGACCGCGAGCTCGTCGATGGCGAGCACGTGCAACGGGTCCGCCGCGGTGGGTCGGTGCAGCCGGGACGTGCCGGCCATCCGGCGGCCACGCTCGTCCACCACCTTCAGCAACCGGGTCAGCACGGTGACCGCCTGCCCGGGCGTGGTGGCGACCTCCGCGAACAAGCCACGGCCCATCCCGACCTCGACCCCGCGCTTGAGGTCGACACCCCAAAGCCGCACCAGCCCGGCGGACACAGCCGGGGCCAGGCCGCCGCAGACCCCCCAGAAGACCGAGCCCTTCCCGGAGCCGGAACACCCGACGACGAGGGTGTGACGACCAGTCACCGGCAGGACCCACCGGGTGCCGTCCTGCCGTCGACCCACCGGCACAGCGTCGACCCGCACGATGCTGCTCGAGGCGGGGGCGGGGGCGGCGGTCGCGTCGCGGGCGGCGCCGAGCCGGTCCGCCATGACCAGGACGACCTCGGCCGTCGACGGCGACAGCGCGCGGAACCGGAACGAGCGCGCGGACGCGGCGGCGGCGAGAGCCGGGGCGGCCTTCTCGAGGTCGTCAACCGTCTGCCCGGTCCTGGCCCGAATCGTCATCGTGAGCGTCCCGCCCTTCGCCGTGGCGGAGCAGAGCCGTGGGTGGACCCACTCCCTCCGCGCTGGCGGGGCGGGCTTCTTGGCGACCTCCGCGACGACCTGGTCCACGACCGAGGGCCGCGTCTCGCGCTGCACCGACAGGCCACACTCCCGCGCCAGGTGAGGCCAGCGACGACGCGCCCACCACGTCCACGACACCCGAGTCGACGGCCCCGCCACGAACCGCTGGTACGAGGTCGGCCACCAGTGGGACCACACCGCCGCGACCAGCGCCGGGGCCCACCAGCCGAGGATCAGCGTGCGGATGGCGGCGGGCTGGCCGGCGGGGACCAACCGCACCACGAACGCCGCCGCGGCGACGAGGACGGTCCAGGTCAGGTGCCGCCACGTCCACAGCACGACACCCCAGAGCACCGCCCACACGTGTGCGGGAACCTGGCGCATCACGCCGCGCCCTTCGCCTGACCCTGCTGGCCGGACTGACCGGGGGCGATCATGGACTCCGCGCGGAACGACCACGAGATCCGACCACGACCCATCGAGGTCTCCTCGATCCAGGGCAGGGCCGTCAGCCCGGTGAACTCGACCGGCGTCCACGGAAACGGCGTCTTGTTCTCTGGAGGAACCGGCTGGACCTTCGCGAAGAACTTGACCGTCACCGCGGTCTCGCGCTTGCTGGCCTCCTCGTCCGCGTCCAGGACCGTGACTGACCAGACCAGCAGGCCCGTCTCCGGGTCGACCTGCTGCGGACGAGAACCGTCCGGGCGCTTCTCGGCGTTGAAGTCCAGGACCGGCTCGACCGAGCCCTTGAGGAACGCCCCGTTCGGGAACACGTCGCCGAACCCGACCTTGAACCGCTTCTGCATTGCCATGATTGCTCATTGTCCAGTCGTCTAGAGCAGTTGCTCCGTGACTAGAGTAGAGCACTCATCTAGACAAGCGGCAAGCGATGGCGTCAGTTGGCCGGGAACCGGTACTCCAGCACGTAGCTCGGGGCGGCCTTGACCGTGTCCGTCAGTTCGACAGGCAAACCGTTGACGTCTAAGGCGATTCGTCTCACCGTGAGGACCGGCGTGCCCGCAGGCAGACGGAGCCGGCGTCGTTCCTCCGGGGATGGCATTCGAGCCGCCACTTCCTCGGAGAACTCAGCGAGCGCGTGGCCGGTCTCCTCGATGCGCGCGTAGATGCCGCCTGGGCCGGTATCGGACTCCTCGATCGGCGTCCCCTTCGCGATCGACAGAGGGATGTACGAGGACGCCAGCTCAACTGGCTGGCCGTCCATCAGGTAGCGACGTCGGCGTGCGACCACCCGCGCCCGGGCGGAAAGGGACAGCGCTTCGCGTACGTCACTGGACGCCACCTCGTTACCGACCTCGATCTCATCGACGGATGGGACACCAACGCCCTCGGCCTCCGCGATGAAGGCGGCCTGCCCGGCCTCTCGATGCCGCCGGGCGAACCGATCCGACGCCACGCGGCGGACCACTGGACGCTGGCGAACGAACACGCCACGCCCGTGCTCAGCGACAAGGAGCCCTTCGGCGCTCAACTCCCCCAACGCCTGACGAACCGTCATGCGCGCTACGCCGAAGTGCTCCCTAAGTTGAGTCTCGGAGGGCACCTTGTCGCCCGGAGCGATGCGCCCGGAGCTGATGGCCTCGCGAAGCACTGTTGCGATCTGCTTGAAGGCAGGAGTGTCCGAGGTCTTGTCGACCTGGCCAAGCTCCAGCATGGCTACTCCTCCAGACGTCTGTAGTACCTACACTTTGGCAGATGAGCACCCACGGCGTAACCGAGACACCGCGCCACTCGGTCAGTGTCGCCGCCGCAATCTTCGACGAGAGCGGCGAAAACGTCCTGCTCATCAAGCGCCGCGACAACGGCAACTGGGAACCACCTGGCGGCGTCCTCGAACTCGACGAGACCATCGAGGATGGCCTCCGGCGTGAGGTCCGCGAAGAAACCGGCGCAGAGATCGAGATCGGTCCCCTAACAGGGGTGTACAAGAATATGCCCAGGGGCATTTTGGCCCTCGTATTCAGATGCTGGCTGAGCAGCGAGCCAGCCGGAACAAGCGAGGAAGCAGAAATGGTCCGCTGGACGCCATCGTCTACAATCCACGACATTCTGGTCCCGGCCTATTCGCAACGAATCTTCGATGCAAGGCCAGGAGCGGGCGCACCAGCTGTCGTTGCCCACGACGGCCACAATGTACTCCACAGCAGTCGGGACCCTCGCAGCACGTGAGAACTAGGTACGCGCCAGATCCGTCAACGGCCCTTTATGACGGAAAAGAGCTCACGAATCACCGCGAAGCGCTCCGATATTCCTGGGTCTACGATCATCAGAAGTGTAACAGCAGCCCATGCTGTACCAAACAGGACTAGAGCATGGCTGGCTAGTCCGTCAAGTTCAAATCCCAACGATTGAGCACCGAGAATCGCAGCAATGGGAATAACTCCCGAAACGATGCTCCTCAGATTCGCCTTCACTCCGGTAACCACACCCATCGCTCGGCCGTGCAAAGCCTGAGCAGTTGGCAAATCGTGGTAAGTCCCTTTGAGAAGGATATCCACCAAAGCGGTTAGTTCGAGCTCCAAGCTCTTGACCGTGTCGCTTCTCGGGAGGGCGACCCAAAGACAGAGGCCCCGGATGTGGCGTGCCGCGCCCTCGCACCGATCGATGAAACTCGCGGCCCCATCCGCGTCAGGTATCCGGATGGCTCTTGGTAGGTGACGTCCCAGACAGTCGGCGGCGCGATCCAAGGACCTGATCATCTGATTCCGGCGTTCGAAGTATAAGAGAGGGTCTTGGCGCGCAAGCGCCTGGAGGACGACCACGATCTCGCCCGCAGCGGTTACGCCAGGCGACCGCCCGATGCGCCGCAAATCTGACATCCCGGCCCGCCCTATGGCGAAGAGCCCTCCGAGAACCAGCACATATGCGCAGGCAACGATGAGAAACAGCGTCGAGCTAGATACATCGAGGAATAGGACGCGCCCATTGTCCGGCACGCCCGATGCCCAAGCCAATAGAACGATCGGCGACACGATTGCTAGCAGAAGACCGCGGATACCCATGTGCGGGAAGAAGTAAATCGCGATCGCGGGCAATAAGAGGGTGAGTACCAGCGCGACTATCGCCAGTAGAACGAAAGCTATGCCAAACTGAATCCACCCTATAATCATGCCGCTCAATATGACCAACAACACTATCGCAAGGGACGCGGAGAGAACATTGCCCCGCTTTTCGGCGGCCCGATAGACCATCTTGGCGTCTGCGACGGCAAACTTCCGGTATGTACCCTCCATCCGCGGCCTGCCATCGACCATGGAATGCCAGTCCCCACGCTGTGCACACACCTGCTGCCACATGGAGTATCGCGCCCGGAACAGCTCGGACGGCTGCGACCTCTCGACATCCGCTGCTACAGCGCCGGCGTATGCGGAGAAGCGTCGCGCGCGAAGACTTGAACGTCGTCCCCGCCTCGTGGGAGCGGAGCCATCCGGAGCTGTTGCCGAGTGGGCTTCAAGGTCATCTCCAAGCAACGCCGAGGACTCAGCCGCCGCTGGAGCCGGAACCGTACTCTCGGACACAAACGCCCCCATTGCTTGGATTGTGAGGGCACCATTCGAGCACAACTTGCGGCCTGGGCCGATGGATACACGCAACGCGGCCCGAGGATTTGTCACGCGTCAGGCGGTCGAGCCCGGCTACAGGCGATCGACCTTCGCCACCCGTCCGAGCGCGCCCCGGCATAGCCGCGTGCGAAACCGCAACATCGAACCTGTCAGTCTCGGCCGCAGTCGGGCCTGATCTCACGGCGCGCCAGCGTGCCCCTTCTTCGTGGCGATAAGAAGATCGGCGAAGACAGCAATCATAGAATTGTGATCGCCCACCATCGAGGCTGCCGCGGCCGAGCCGAAATCCGGGTGTTGCGGGCGAGGTCGAGGAGACAAAAAGATCGGCAGGCCGTATCTCGCACAGATCCAAATGACCCAAAGACGCGCTGTTCTTCCATTGCCATTGGCAAAAGGGTGGATCCGTACCCATTCCCCATGCGCCCACGCAGCAAGGTCGAGAATTTCAAGCTCATCGTCGGGAGAGAGCGGAGCACCTAGAGCAATGGCTCCATCGAGTCTCGAGACGCGTTCTCTAAGTTCGGCAATAAAGAGGGAAACTTCGGCGCTGACTTGACGCGCCGGAACGGCCCGGAGGGGCCCTGCCGACGTGCTGACCGCAACCTCGTACCCTAGCAGTTTCGGGGCGGTTCGATCCCCGCGAAATCGACCTCGGTACTCCGGCTCAGGTACATGAGTACCGCGCAACAGTGCTGTGTGCCACCCCTTGACCAGGTCCCGCTTAGGCGGCCGGCGATCGGCGGCGTTCACAACTATGTCTTTAGCGATGGCGGCTATGTCTTTAGCGATGGCGGCGCCGTTGGCCTCTAGGGTTGGCAGGTCCGCGGGCAAGTCAGGCCCCCAAGGCGCACCAAGCGGGCCTCTCCGCCCACGTTGCCCGCCTATGACTCCCCCTAATCGTCCAAGCGGTGCGCCTCCATCATGTCACCGTCGTACGAGATTACATCGACGCTCGAACGCTGGCTGCGAAGGCGCTCAAGAACGCCGCGCCGGGTCTCAGCAGCAGCCTCTTGGAGTACGGCGTCACGCTCGCCAGCGAGGAGACGATCAACTCGGGAAGGCGAGCCCGCTACGAACCACGAAAGCGCGGAATCGCTTCCCTGATCAGTCCGCATGGTTCTCACGGCAGCGCGCAGGCGCAGGAGGTCCTTGAGCGAGTTTGGGCGAGGGACCGAGTTCGGATTGCGCAGCCAACTGTAGAACGTCTGCTCGGAAAGCCCCGCAATCTTGGCGACTTGGGAATTGGTCAAGTGGAGGAAGTGCGCCAACTCCTCCCACGCATCGATACCGGCGTGACGCGCCTTCACCGTGGTCAGTGATTGTGGCGCCGCCTGATGCCAGGACGAGAAAGGTGCACGCTCAGAAAAGCTGGTACGCGCCATACATCCGGACAAGGCGACAAAGTGATCCTCCAGGACTTCCACTATCACCTGAGCCCTGGAGCGAGAGCTCCATAGGCGTTCTCCATGGGTGGCCAGGACTATGGAAGGTGTCGCAGAGGCGGGGACGCCTCTAAGCGTCGTGACTCCAACCACGTTGTGCGTCGGCGTCTCCCGCGACTCCCCCTCATAAGCGGGAAAACGGAGGAAATCGATACCACCGACTACTGAAGTCTCATGTGGATTCAGCAACTCCATCTGGATCCCCCTTCAATTTTGCCAACCCCGAAGACGTCAATGAACTCTGAAAGAACGAAGTTATCGTGTCGTTGAAGGCAGTTGCTGCCTCAGCGATACCTGAAACCGAGAACTCCAGACCACGTTCCCGATAGGCGTCTAGGTCCAAGAGAAAGCTCAGCTCATCATCTGGGGACCGGACAGTCCCATAACGAGCGACTACCGTCGCGCCGCCATCTATGGAGAAGACGCAACGTCCATCCAAGTCGAGAGCGGCCTCTCCGAAGGGCGGCTCGCTTAACGGCCCAAGGAGCCAAGGAGCAACAACGCCCGCGAACTCATGCGGCGCAGACAAGACGTTGTCTGTAAGGGCGCTCCCGCGGATAACGTTCACGTACCGTAGGCCCAACCGCGCCTCAAGAACCGGGGTCACAACGTCCGAAACAGCTTGCACCAGTTCCTGAACTCGTGGGGCAAAATCCCGATCCCAGGTCGTGTAGGCCGTCGTCTCGAGCGCGAACGAGTCAACTCCGAGTGTGACGATCCACGAACCGTCCTCGGTAGCGAGACGATGGCCGCTTTGTCCTTCAAGCTCGACACGCTCCATCGGGGCATCGACGGCCCGCTGGATCAGTTGGATCTGTTGCCCGGGTGCACGGGTGAGCTTCGGGTAGCGCGAAGCCAAGAGCTCACGCAGACGCAAGGCCGTGGCAGGCGCGGCCAAGGCCAGGTTCTCCTCAACCTTGACCTGGCATACGACCAGAGACAAGGGCGACCGAGCGAGCGCCGCCTTCTCTGCTAGAGGCAGCTGGAGTGCCACCAAGACCTCCTCATGGAGTCGAGTCTGACGCATTTATAGTCTAGTTGAAGTGGAATTGCTAGAACTCGGAGGGGCTCGGGTAGTTGCGTTCCGCCGCCGGCTCAGAGTGCACACGCCAGCTGGCCCGCCAACTGGCGTCCGGGACGTGTCGGGCTGCAGGCCGGTGCACTCACTTCTTCGCACCATGTCGAATGTCAGTCGAAACGGGCGGGACGCACGGGACGCACGGGACGCACGGGATGTCTCACGTGAGGACTTTCTCTACTGGCTCAAGCGCGCCTACGGCGCGAAGGAGCGCGGGGCCCCGCGATGGGGACCCCGCGCTGCGGCGCTGGCGCGCCTACGCGCACCCCACCGCACCCCGCGCATGCGGCAGTGGCCCGGCTCACCCGCGGAAAAGGTTCTCCCGGTGCCACTCGAAGTAGGGGGCGCTGCCTGCCGTAAAGGCCGAGCAGCGCCCGCCGTCGAGTTCCTGAAGCCGCTTTGCCACGGCGGGCTCGCTCTCCGAGGTCGCCGAGTGAACATGGCCAGATGCATCCACGGTCACGAACCCGGTTTCGTACAGTGCGTCGCAACCAAAGACACACGCGGCCATGGCGATGTTCCGCAGGTCGCGGCGTTCGTCGTCATCGCACACGGCGCGCTTCTTGATATGGGCAGCCCAAAGAAACCGGACCGGGTACCGCTCCCCGCACAGTGCGCAGTCCGCAGCCTCCGCCTTACCGAAAAGAACGTCGCGTAGGTTGCGCTGTTCCCGTCGCGCTTCGACTGTCGTGGGCGTGGACAGATCGCCTTGGAACGTCAGACCCTCAGTGTCGTCCTGACCAGGCGCCGTGCCGGAATCGGCGTGACCATGGGCGTGTTCGCCGGCAGGACCGAGAGTGAGGACGGGAGGTGAGCCAGCGATGGAGACGCCCGGAAGCGTGCGCAGCACAGCGCCGATGAAGGCACTGCGGTAACCGGCGTCGTCAGGATGGATAGTCAGGGCTCCCACCTCGAGGAGCTTGTCCAGTGCCTCCTGTACTTCCGCCACGGGAACCCGCGTGCCCTTCGGAGACCGCTCTGTCGCGACAATGACGTGGGTGCCCTGAACACCGAGGATCATGTTCGGGCGACCACTCGCTGTCTCCAGGGGACGACCAATCAGACGACGCAGCAGATCGGCCGCCCCACTTTGGGCCTCCGCTGGAGCCTGGGCCGAAGGACGCTCCTGCGCGACGTCGGGGAAGCGACTCCCGAAGCGCGTCATGAACCGCTCATAGAAGCCGGCACTGACGGGGAAGAGGTAGCCAACCTTGACCGCGGCGTCACGCTGAAACGGGCCGTGCGAGGGTTCGGCGAGACGCCAATCTTCGGGAATCTCGTTGCGGTGGACCGGTCGGCTCGAGTCGAGGTAGTCGACGCGCACGAGACGGCCGTCTTGCTCCCACATCGCAGCCGGCAAACTCTCTGGCCGGCGACTTGGAACCGACTCGGAGACCACGATCCCGAGAGCCCGGACCTGTTGATCCGCAAAGTGGAGGACGATGTCACCGACTGCCACCTTGTCCATGTTGTCCCAGTGGACCCGCCCGCTACGGCCGTCGGAGGCACGCATGGGTGCCCACATGATCTGCTCACGCCGCTCCTGGCGGTAGCTCTGGCCCTGGTTCACCCACCAATAATTCGTCACGGACCGGTCCCCTCCTGCTGCACAGATTCAACGACCCCTGACCGTACCTGCCACCGCATACTGCGCCTGGGAAACGACGGTACTCGGCGGTCGAGTTACAGGTAACGGCACCTCCGAGCCGCCGACCCGACGCTCCACTGTCCGCCCGCCTCCGCACCGCATCAAGGGCGCTACGCGTCACTCCGTGATGGCCTCCGGCCCCCCTTGACCCGGCCACTCCGGCAGGCTGTCCTGCTCCGCTATCGGTTCGGTGGCTCTCCCTGCCCGCCTGACAGACTGCCTGACGACGCCCGGTCATGACGAGCCCCAACGAAGGACCTCGATGGACGGTCGCCACGTTGCGCATGACCCGTCCGAGCCGACGAAATGGCCTTTGCAAGCAGGGGGTTAGGGGTTCGAGTCCCCTTGGCTCCACCACAGGGCGCAGGCCCTCCCGATGTGGGGACGCGGCTCCTTCACCTCCGTAGCCGAGGGCGGTGCCGTGACCCGCTTCGCTCGAACGGTCGGGCGAGGGCTCGCGTCAGCCGTCGTGCGCCCGGCGGATGATGGTCGTCGCGGTGTCGGTGAGGCTGGCTCCTTCGGTTCGGGCGAGCTCGAGCAGCATCGTGTAGGCCTGCTCGACGGTGACCGTGTTCTGGTGGGCCAGGACCCCCTTGGCCTGTTCGATGACGGTGCGTCCGGCCAGGGCGGCTTCGGTCAGGGCGGTGACCTCGGCCATGCCGAGGTCGTGCGGGGTGATGAGCACGAGGGTCGCGATGTCTGCGAACGCCTGTCCGAGCGTGGCGTCATCGCTGGTGAGGCTCGCCTTGTGGTGGAAGATGTTGATGGCCCCGACCGCCAGCCCGTGCCAGCGCAGCGGGTGGGCTTGGACGGCACGGTAGCCGGCCGCGTGGATCCTGGCCGCGAGGTCGGGCCAGCGGTCGGCGAGGTCCGAGCCGTCATCCTGCAGCACCGCCGCATTGCCCGTCAGGGCCTCGGCGCACGGGCCGTGTCGTTCCTGCGCCTGGTACAGCTCGAGGTCCAGGGCGTGGTGGGAGGTGGCTGCCAGGACGTCGAGGCCGCCCGACGGGGTGGACACGAGCATGCCGACAGCGGCGGCGCCCATGGCTTCTTGGACGTCGCCCAGCAGGGTGGTGATCACGTCCAGCACGTCGTGCCGGGACACGAGCGCCGAGGTGGCCCGCGCCAGGGCTTCGATCGGGGTGAGTGTCATGGCTGGTCGGTCCCGTCGCTGGTCTGGGTGGTGTCCGGTGGCGCCGCGCCTCGCCTGGTGGGGTCGGTGTCCGGGTCCGGCGCGCTGAAGTCGAGGTCCCCGGCGACGACCGAGGCGGCGACACGGGCCAGCGGCCAGCTGTGGGCGAACGCGTGTGCCCGCAGCAGGGCCAACGCCTCGTCCGCGCTGATCCGCAGCTGGGAGACGACCATGCCGGTGGCCTGGTGGATCTGCGCGCGGCTGGCCCAGGGCCCGCTGAGGTCGGTGGCCAGCGCGTCGGGATCCTTGAGGATCGCCACGCCGATCGCATCGGCGAGAAACTGTGCAGTGTCCTCCTCGAGCCGAGGCATGGAGTCGGCCGGCTGGTGACAGGTCAGCACACCGAGGACGTCGCCGTCCGGGTGGACCGGGATGGCGGTGATCGACAGGGCGCCGAAGGCCTCGCGGACGGCTTCATCCAGTTGGGCCCACCGCGCGTCCACCGATTCTCCCCGGTCCCCGATGATCGCGCGGATCTGGCGACCGGTGCGGTATGCCGTCGGGCCGGGCCCCTGCCCGAGGACGTCCTGCAGGTCCTCGAGTCGGGCCGCCTCGTCGTCGGTGGAGCACAACGTCACTCGATGCGGCGCCGTGTACGCGATGGTGAGGGAGGCACCGCGCGCTCCCAGGATGGACACGGCGGCACGACAGAGTTGTTCAGGAAGCGACGCGTGTCTCTGCTGGACGGCGACCGCCTTCGCCAGCTCCGTCAGCACCGAGGCCTTGTCCCTCATGCCGTCTCCACGTTCCCGCGCGCTTCGCTGTCCCGGGTCACGGTCGACGCCTGGCGACGGTGACGTCGAGAACACCGGTGTCGATGACGTCCTCCGCGACGTCCGCAACCTTCCGGTTGCTGTTCTGGCTCGCGATGCGGAGCAGATCGAGCGCCTGCTTGTCGGTCACCTTGTGCCGTGCCATGAGGATGCCCATCGCCATGCCGATACGACCGTGGGTGCGCAGGCCGCGCTCGAGGTCCTCAGCGCGGCGTCGGTTCAGCGCCGCCGAGGCGGCTTGGGCGCCGTGCGTGGCCAGGAGCATGCCGATCACTGTGTCACGGTCAGTGAACGAGTCGGGCCGCTCGGCATACAGGTTCAAACCGGCTACGACACCCTCGGTCTGGAGCCGCATGCGGTAGGACAGCATGCTCCGCAGACCGAGCTCCTGGGCCAGCCTCTTGCCGTACTCCGGCCACCGGTCGTCGGTCCGCAGGTCGCGCGGGCGGTAGGCCGTCTCCTCGACGATCGCGTCGATGCAGGGCCCGGAGCCGAGCTCGTACTGGATCGCGTCCGCACGTCGGATGCGATCGTCGGTGGCGGCCGCAGTCGCGAAACGTTCCCGCCGCATGATCGTGATGCTGGCGCCGACCGCGTCGCTCACCCGCTCGATCGCGACCTGCGTGATCGCCTCGAACGGCGCCCGATCGCCGTCCCTGCTCAACCGGACGCCCAGCTCGTCGAACGAGACCGCCAGCCGCCGAAGGTCTTCGAGGGTACTCGGCATCGGGGACCGACCCTCCGACGAAGCCTCCCGCGCCCGCGCGGTCGGACCGACCCCCCCGTCAGCCCGAGAGACGACACGTCGAGGGCACCCGACGACCCCGTTCCGCGCCGGTCGGCCGGGGTGCCATCGCGACCCTGGTCACGTCCCGTACCCGGCGCCGTGGGCGAGCCACCGTGCGAAGGACGGCTCTCACGACTCATGACTGGCCTCTCGTCGGAGGATCCCCGGGCGTCACCACGGCCGGCTGCCGGGTTCCACACCCGACTCCAGTATGGACCTCCTCACGGTCCGTGCACCGAGGCGCACGGACCCGGGTACACGCCGGCCCGCACGCGCTTGGCCCTGCCCCCCTTGCCGCCGGTCACGGAGGGTTTGCCCCGGAGCAACCGGCGGGCCATCCCTCACCCTGCGGCTTCTCGAGCGTCGGCAACGTCCCGGTCTCGATCACCTCGGCGGCGACCAGGAAAAGCTTGCGGTTCTGGTGCTGACTGACCGTGCGCAGCATCCCGAAGGCGTCGTCGCGGGCCAGCCTCTCCGTGGCCATGATGATCCCGATCGCGACACCGATGTCTCGGCTGTGCTCCAACGCAAGCTCGAGGTTGTCCACCTTGTCCTGCAACGCGCCGACCTGCTCGGCGAGCCGGTCCGCATCGTCCTGCTGCCTGATCCTCCCCAACAGGCCTCCCGGCCCTCCCATCGGTCCCCTCCGGATGTGATCGACGCCGTGCGGCGGGTTCCTGACCTACTCCGCCATTATGGACCGCTTCCCGCGGCCACCGGCGAACCGCGCAGACAGGGAAACGACGCCGTGACGTGCCAGGTCAGCGGAACGCGAGGGCCACGGCGTCGAGCCGCAGCCGGACGCCGCCGCGCTGGCGTCCGCATCCACCGGCGTCGGATCGCGTCGTCGGCGAAGGCCGCGTACACGGCGGACGGATGCGCGAGCCCCGCGTCAGTCCGCCGACGGGACGGACACACGCAGCACTCGGGTACCGCGCAGGTCGAGCACGACCTCGTCGCGGATCACGGCGACGCGCAGCACGACCGCCCCGCACCCACGGCAGCGGGCGGTCGAGCCCATGCCGGTCTCGTAGAGGACGAGCTCGGCCACGCGCTGCTCGCGGGTGCACCCGACGCAGAGCACCCAGGCGCTCGTCACGTCGACGCCGAACACCTCACCGAGCCGCCCGGCCAGGGCGTTGCCGTCCAGCACGTCGTCCTCGCCGCGTCGACCCACGGGATCGGTCATGTCAGCCCTCCACCCGGACCGAACCGCTCGGTCCCGATCGTGTGTTCGTCGTGGCCCAGCTGGACGAGCGCGTCCGACACGGCGTCGACGAAGGCCGTCGGTCCGCACACGTACGTCCGCAGACCGGTGCCGACCGGTGCCCAGCGCGCCAGCTCCTCCGGGGTCACCCGCTGGGCGCCGCGCGGATCCGCCTCGGGGGCAGACCGCGTGTGGACGATGCTCACCATGAGCCCGTCGTCGAGCCGCGCGCGTCGCTCGAGCTCATCGGCATAGATGACGTCTGCGGGAGTCCGTACCGAGTACACGAGGTGCATCGGCACCCGGCTGCCGGACTCGTGCCGGGCCCGCACCATGGCCATGAGCGGCACGACGCCCGCGCCACCACCGAGCAACAGCACCGGCCCGCCCGAGCCGGCCCCAGCGGCCTGCGCTCGGTCCGAGCCGGCGGACCCGTCGACGTCGGGGCGCCAGACGAACCAGCCACCGACCGGCCCGCGCACCTCGACGGGGTCCCCCACCGTGAGCTCGCGGCCGAGGAACGGCGACACCTCCCCCTCGGCGAGCACCTGGACCGTGAGCTCGACCTGGGCCCCGTGGTCCGGGGCGGCGAGCGAGTAGGACCGTTGCGCGGTGTAGCCGTCCGGGGCGGTGAGCCGGACGTCGACGTGCTGCCCGGGCAGGTGTCCCCGCCACTCGGGCACACCGAGCACGAGGGTCACGGCATCGGGCGTCTCGTCCTTGCGCGACACGAGGTAGGCGACCTGCCAGGTCACGCGAGCCATTGCGGACGCGCTCCCTCAGTCGCCGGCGTAGCGCTGCTCGCGCCACGGGTCGCCGTACTCGTGGTAGCCGAGCTGCTCCCAGAACCCCCGCTCGTCCTCGAGGAGGAGGTCGATGCCGGTGACCCACTTGGCCGACTTCCAGAAGTACAGGTGTGGCACGAGCAGACGTGCGGGTCCGCCGTGCCACGGCTCCAGGGGCTCTCCCTCGTACTCGTGCACCACCCACGCCTGTCCGTCGAGAAGGTCCTCGAGCGGCAGGTTGGTCGTGTAGCCGCCGTAGGAGCGGACGAGGGCGAAGTCGGCTGCGGTCTCGACGTCCTCGAGCAAGGCGTCCAACGCCACGCCGCGCCACGAGGTGCCGAGCTTCGACCACGTGGTGACGCAGTGGATGTCGACCGTCGGCGTCTCCTGCGGCATCTCCATGAGGTCGCTCCACGACCACTCGTGCCGCTGCCCGGCCTCGGTCGTCACCGTGAAGGACCACTCGGCGAGGTCGACGTGCGGCGTCGGGCCCGCCTGCAGCACCGGGAAGTCATCGGTGAGGTGCTGGCCCGGCGGCAGGTCGACGGCCGGTCGACCGCGCCCACGAAACCCCGGGGTCACGATGCCCACGGTTCCTCCCTTCGACAGGACGACGAGAGGACATCATGGCGCGGACGACGCGGGGCGGGAAGCCCTTGCCCCGCGTCCGACGAGCGGCGCAGCGAGCAGGACGACCACGGCAGCCACGACTCCGAGCGGCAGGTACCTGGCGTCGTTGCTGTGGTTCGTCGCGTAGATCCACGACGCCAGGGGCCGGTCGAGCAGGGCGATGCCCGCGGCGGTCAGCCAGGCCCGACCGGCGGGAAGGGGCCCCAGGGGTAGGCCGATGGCGACGAGCACCGCCGAGGCGAAGCCCCATACCGCGAACCACGCCACCCAGTAGGTGGCGGCGCCGGAGTCCTGGAGAGAGACGGCGTAGTCGAGCAGCACGAGTACGCCGACCGTCGTGCCGACGAGGACGGCCACGACCGCGGGGTCCGACCACCGGACGCCAGCCCGGACCAGATGCGATCGCAGCGGCGGCGAGCCGAGCGCCACGAGGGCGACCACGGCCATGGACAGGGCGCCGAGGAAGCTCGTCCACCAACCCGGGCCCGGGGCCGACGTGGTGCCGTCCCGGAGCAGGCCTATCGCGCCGAGCACGTGCAGACCCCCGAGGGCCGTGGTGGGCAGGACCAGCGCGAGCCCGACGGCCGGTGACGCACGTCGGGCCAGCAGCCCCACTCCGGCCGCGACGGTCAGCACCAAGTAGCACCCGACCTGGACGACGAAGTCATTCCCAGGGTTGGCGGCGGAGTCGTCCGCGCCCCACGGCAGGAAGAGACCGCCGACGACGACGAGCAGCCCCGACGCGATGGACAGCCACCCGAGCACGGCGCGCACCCGCGCGAGCCGGGCGGCCTCCGCCGAGCCGGCGTCTGCCACGGGCGCCGCCGGTTCTGCGGACGCGGCGACACCCGCGGGGGGCGCCGGCATAGTGGGCGTCGGCGTGGTGGGTGCCCCCGACTCGGTGGGCGCCGGCGTGGTGGGCACCGGCACGAGCCGCCGGGCACCCGACAGCGCGTCGCCCTCCGCCTGAGCCGGCGACG
Organism: Monashia sp. HAY1-5C; assembly: GCF_056755255.1. Taxonomy (NCBI): domain Bacteria; kingdom Bacillati; phylum Actinomycetota; class Actinomycetes; order Micrococcales; family Intrasporangiaceae; genus Intrasporangium; species Monashia sp. HAY1-5C. The sequence goes on from NZ_JBPGXG010000075.1 coordinate 17,161, forward strand.
TCGCCCCCGGCGGGGCAGGCGACGGCCGGCCCTCACCGGTGTGGACGCCTTGTCCTGCCCCCGCGACGGCGCCGATCTCGTGGGTACCGGCCACCGTCGCCCCCGCGTCGGCGAGGTCCCCTGCCACCGAGGCGGTGACGGTGACGCGGGTCGACCCGGTCGGCGCGGTCACGACGAGGACCCCGCTGAACGCACGACCGGTGGGCGACAGCGTCACCACGATGCGGTCGCCGTCCACCTCGGCCGACAGGGGCGGGTCCGCCGCGACCTCCACCGAGCGCGCGAGGGGTGGGCCGCCCAGCTGGAGCGTCCGCTCGACGTCGACGGCTGCATCGGCGTCGAGCTCGCCGAAGTCGAGCGACGCCGGCGACACCACGGGCCCGGCCGCCTCGATGGCGGCCAGCGCGTCGTCGGAGACCGCGCGCACGTCACCGGCGGCGACGGCCCGCAGCGCCTCGAGTGCACCGAGGGCGACCCCGAGGTCGGGGTGGCCCAGCCGGTCGCGCAGGTCGAGCACGGCGCCGCGCCGGTACGTGGGGTCGGGGTTGCGCAGCGCGGTGGCGAGCGCGTCGGGCAGCGGCACCGCCTTGACGCGTCGGCGGCGACTGCGCGCCACGTAGATCTCACCCGACATCTCGATGTCGCGACCCGGGGTCTGCTTGGGGTTCGCCTCGCGGACGCGGTCGAAGACGTAGTCGTACAGCTCGTCGAGCGACACGAGCCCGTCCTCGTCGCGGTCCGCGTCGCCGGTCCGCAGGCCGTGCACGACGGCCGACGTGAAGACCGACGGCGGCACCTCGTGCTCGGCCGTCAGCGTCGTGCCCTCGAACGCGTACTCGATGGCGCTCGAGGCGCTGATGACCGCGCGGCCACGGCCGCCGCCGAGACGCCCCGCGGGGAAGGCATCCATGACGTTGACCGGTCCCGCGGCGCGCACGGCGACGCCCTCGCCGAAGGCGCCGCCGTAGCAGCAGTCGAGGAACAGCACGATGCTGTGCGCCCGCGAGCCCCGCATGCACCGCTGCACGAAGTCGGCGGGCACCGAGGACGACGCGAGCCTGTCCGGACGCGTGTTGCGCGCCGCGATGAACAGCTCACCGGAGTCGCTCTTGAGACCGTGCCCGGAGAAGTGAAGCAGGACCAGGTCCTCGGGCCCGCTGTCGGCGAAGAGGTCCTCGATGTGGGCCTGGACCTCGTGCGAGGCCGCGTTCTGCACGACGTCGACCTCGAAGCCGCCGACCTCGGGATCGCCCAGCACCTCGCTGAGCGCCACCGCGTCGGCCGCCGCCGACCGCAGCTGGCCCAAGGCGGCGTGGTCGTAGGTGTCGGTCGCCACGACGAGGGCGCGGCGCCGCCCGGTCACGCCGGGGCCTCCGTGCCCTCGACGTGCCGGAGGAACAGCTCGAGCAGCCGGTCCTGCTGCTCCTGCGAGGCGTCGCTCAGCTCGAACACGTCCCCGCCGACCTCGATGCGCACCGAGCGGGCGTCGCCGGCGCCGCGGCCGAGCCACCCGCGCAGGGACGCGACGAGCGCCGTGAGGCCCCCCGAGCCGAAGACCGCGACGGCGAGCGCGCTGACGGTCGCGGCGTCGATGGCTCGGGAGCCCGGGTCCAGCACCGCCGGTCCCGGGGGCAGGGCCTCCACCTCGTCGAGCCCGGCGAGCTCGGACCGCAGCTGCCGGTGCAGGGTGTCGAGGCGCAGCCCATCGGCTCCCGACTCGGACAACGCCAGAACGATCGTCGCGCCCATGTGGCCACCTCGCAGTGCCGTTTCCAGAACAGTACGCGCGTGGCACCCCCGCGATACAGGTCTTGTCGGACACCGCAGCGCCACCGGTCGAGGACGAAACGGACACCCCCGCCGGCACTTCCCCTGCGACGGCGAATCCACAGCGGGTTTCTCTGGCGCGCGGGACGCGGTGGTGACATGCTCGGTGGAGCAGCAGTTCACCGGGCAGGTGCCGGCAGGAGCACCGTCGCAGGGGCGGCGAACCGCGTGCACACATGGGACGGACCCGACATCGGGGACGTAATAGAAACTTCAGCCAGCCTCTCGCGCGTACCCCCGGTCCGGGTCTAGACTGGGCGACAGCGAAGGGTTGGGCCCGCACGAACCGCGCCCAGCCCTTCTGCATGTGCTGGCTCGCACTGTCCCCCTGTCGGTGCGAGCCAGCTCAAGCAGAGAAGGACCCGGATGCCATCGGCATCCGGGTCCTTCTCTGTGCTGCCGGGGGCTCAGGCCTGCCCGGTCTCCTCCTTGGACTCCGCGGGGCTGGCCGACCCGCGCGGGGAGGTCTTCGTCGAGGCGCCGTTGATGGCGCCGCCCTCGAGCGCGTCGTCGCTGATGGCGTCGGCACCCGGGCCCTGGTCCGCGTCGCTGACCTGGCCTTCGGCGGCCGACGTGCCGCTCAGCGGGTCCTCCGCACCGGTGGCCGCGGCGTCGGCGACCGCCTCGTCGGAGCGGTCCTTGGCGTCGGCGATCGCGGACTGGCCCTTGGCGGCGAGGCCACCGGCCTTGTCCTTGGCCGCGTCCGCGAGCTCGGCGCCCTTCTCCTTGGCCTTGCTCGCCACCTCGGAGACCGCGCCCTTGGCGTGCTCGACCTGCGTGGCCGCCTTCTCCTTGAACGAGCCGCCGGCGTGAGCGGCGTGCCCGTCGAGGGGCGTCGCCCAGGGGTCGTCGGCCTGCTTCTGCTTTCGGTAGGCGGCGACGGCGGCGACACCGGCCGCCGCGAGGCCGATGGCGATGAGCCACTTGCCCCGACCGCTCTTCTTCTTGACGACGGCCTCACCCTTGAGCACGGCATAGGCGTCCTGGGCGCGGTGGCTGCCGACCGCCGCGGTCTCGCGCGCCTGGGCCGCTGCCTGCTCGAGGTGCGGCTGGGCGGCCTCGCGGGCCTGCTCGGCGCCGGCCGCCAGGGCCGCGGCCGCCGTGGCGATGGCGGCGCCGACCTTCGGCAGCACGGTGTCCACGAGGGTGTCCTGCGCGTGCTCGATCTTGGGGCGCGCTCGGTCGGCGGCGTCGTGCAGGGCCTCACCGGCGACCTCGCGAGCCGTCACGGCGGCCTCGGCGAGCTTCTCACGCGCGGCCTCGGCAGCCTCCTGGACAGCCGGGGTCGCCGCCTCGCGGGCGGCGTCGAGCCGCAGGCGCGCCAGCTGCGCCGCGTGCTCGGCCTGCACGCGAGCGGCCTTGGACGCCTGGGCGGCGGCCACGGCAGCACTCTCCTTGATGGTCTCGAGCTGGTCCCCGGCGGCCGACCCGAGGTCGGCCGCGGCGGCGCGGGACTGGTTGGTGCGGAACATACGTCCTCCTAAAGTCCTCTCGTCCTTACCCATCCTGCCAACATCGGGCACTGGCCGCACGCGCGCCCCGGGCCACCGCCGGGCAGGGGCGTTCGAGGCCGGGCCGCCCGGCTCGTCGGCCCCGGACGGCTCGTCGGTCGCTCGAGTCAGCTCGTCGACCCGCTCGGGCGCGTCGGACCGGCGTCGGTGCCGGCGTCGGTCCCGGCGTCGGTCCCAGCGTCGGGACCCGTCGCCTCGGGTGACACCGGCGGCACGGCGGCGGCCGTGGGGTCCGCGGGGCTCGGCGCGGCCGGCGTCGCAGGGCCGCCGGTGTCCGATGCCGACGGTGCCGACGGTGCCGCCGGGTCGGCGGGGAACGGTCCCGCCTCGGCCACGCCGTCGGCGGCCGCAGCACCGGTGGCGCCGGAGGCGGCCGTGTCGGGCGACGCGGCCTGGGCCACCTTGTCGATGCCCTTCTCGACGCCGGCGCGGACCTTGTCCACCTGGTCGGCGTACTTGCCGTGCGTCTTCTCATCGATCTTCGCGGTCGCCGCCTCGACGTAGCCGTCGATCTTCTCGCGGTTCTCCGTCGCGAACTCGCCGGCCTTGTGCTGCGCCTGCTTGGCGGCCTGCGCCGCCGCCTCCTGCAGGTGCCGGGCCTTCGTCTCGAGGTCGAGCTCCTCGGCCTTCTTCTTCAGCTTGTCCAGGAACGACATCGCTGCTCCGCCCTTCGTCTCGTCGTGCGGCTGGTGTTCCGACGCGGCACGTGCGGGCCCGTCGCACCGATCCTTTCTCCTCGGCCAACGGTGGGTCCAGCCCACGCGTTCCCCGTCCCGGTCTGGACGTACCCCGCTTCGACAGCGGTCCCACCGCTGCCGCACGGGTGGCGCAACGGCGTGCCGTGCGAGGATTGGGCCCATGAAGGCAACCCTGCACACGAACCACGGCGACATCGTCGTCGACCTCTTCGAGCACCAGGCCCCGAAGACGGTGGCGAACTTCGTCGGCCTCGCCAAGGGCGAGAAGGAGTACAAGGACGAGGCGGGTCGCACGAACCCCACCCCGTTCTACGACGGCCTCATCTTCCACCGCATCATCCCGAACTTCATGATCCAGGGCGGCTGCCCGCTGGGTCAGGGCTTCGGCGGCCCGGGCTTCACGTTCGACGACGAGATCAGCCCCGACAAGGACTTCACCAAGCCCTACGTCCTCGCCATGGCCAACGCCGGCAAGCGCATGGGCAAGGGCACCAACGGCTCGCAGTTCTTCATCACGACGGCCCCGACCACCTGGCTCCAGGGCAAGCACACGATCTTCGGTGAGGTCGCCGACCAGTCCTCGCGCGACGTCGTCGACAAGATCGGCAGCGTCGCCACCGGACCGAACGACAAGCCGCTCGAGGACGTCGTCATCACCTCGGTGACGGTCGAGGACTGAGCGCAGCACCACCCAGCCACCGCACGGACGAGACCGGCAGGGGGAATCCCGTTGTCCGACAACCTGACTGGCCCACCTCCCGAAGCCGGGGTGCCGCAGCCAGCTGCCGGTCCGTCCGTGTGTCCACGCCACCCCGACCGGGAGGCGTACGTCCGCTGCCAACGCTGCGGACGCCCCGCGTGCCCCCAGTGCCAGCGCCCGGCGGCGGTCGGCATCCAGTGCGTCGACTGCGTCCGTGAGGCCTCCCGCACCGTGCCGGGCGCGCGCACCGTCTTCGGCGGGCGCGCCACCGACGGCACGCCCGTCGTCACCTACGCGATCGTCGCGGTCTGTGCGGTCGTCTACCTGCTCCAGCGCGCCGACCCGTCGGTGACCCGCGACTTCGCCTTCGTGCCGGCCCTCGGATGGACCGAGCCGTGGCGGTTCGTCACAGCGGCCTTCCTCCACTCACCGGCGACGATCTTCCACATCCTGCTCA
>NZ_JBPGXG010000076.1:0-21854 GCF_056755255.1 Monashia sp. HAY1-5C
GATGGCGTGGGACCTGCGCGGCGACTACAACGACGAGCTGGCCCGCGCGCGCCTCTCGCGCAACCGCACCCTCAAGCAGATCCAGCTGCTCTACCCGCCCTACCCGTACGACCGCAACCACCCGATCCTGTCCGCGGGTGACTGGCAGCCCTCGGCGTCCGAGACCGACCAGGCCGCGAGCGGCGAGCCGGCGGCGCTGCGGCAGCTGCGGGCCCCGGACGGCAGACGGGCCGTCGACGCGACCCTGGCCGCCCTCGACGCCGTGCCGGCCGGCCTCGGCCGCGGCTCGGACATCGGGTCCAACTCGTGGGTCGTGTCGGGCTCGCGGACGACGACCGGCAAACCGCTGCTGGCCAACGACCCGCACCTCGGCCTGTCCATCCCGGGCATCTGGACGCAGGTCAACCTCCAGTGCCGCACCGTGTCGCAGACCTGCCCGTTCCGGGTGTCGGGCTTCTCCTTCTCCGGCGTGCCGGGTGTCGTCATCGGCCACAACGACAAGGTGGCGTGGGGGATGACCAACCTCGGCCCGGACGTCACCGACTTCTACCTCGAGCAGGTGAACGGCGACACCTACCTGCGCGACGGCAGGCAGGAGCCCGTGCGGACCCGCGACGAGACGATCCGGGTGGCCGGCGGAGCCGACGTCACCATCACCGTCCGCGCCACGGTGCACGGCCCGATCATGTCCGACGTCGTGCCCTCCATCGAGGAGGCCGGGGACCGGCTCGCCGTGCGCGGCGCCGCGCAGACCAACCGCTACGCGGTCTCGCTCGCCTGGACGGCGCTGACCCCGGGCACGACCGGCGACGCGATCTTCGCCCTCGACAAGGCCCGCAGCTGGGACGAGTTCCGCCAGGCGGCGGCCCTGTTCACCGTGCCGTCGCAGAACCTCGTCTACGCCGACACCGAGGGCCACATCGGCTACCAGTCGCCCGGGCGCATCCCGGTGCGCCGGTCCGCGACGCCCGGCGCCCCACCCGGGTACTGGCCGGCACCCGGCTGGGACAGCCAGTGGGACTGGAAGGGCTACGTGCCCTTCGAGGACCTCCCGGCGACGTACGACCCGCCCGAGGGCTTCATCGTCACGGCCAACCAGGCCGTGACGGCCAGCACCCGGCCGTTCCTGACGAGCGAGTGGGACTACGGCTTCCGGGCCCAGCGCATCCGGACGCTCCTCGCGGCTGCCACGAAGGTGTCGCCCGAGCTCATGGCCCGGGTGCAGGGCGACGTCCGCAACACGTACGCGCCGGCCCTCGTCGAGCGGCTCCTCGCGGTGCAGGTCGACGACTTCACCGGGCAGGCCCAGCGCCTCCTGCGCGACTGGGACGGCAGCCAGCCGGACGACAAGTCCCGCGACTCCGCGGCCGCCGCGTACTACAACGCGGTGTGGAAGCACCTGCTCGAGTACACCTTCGACGAGCTGCCGCCGGACATCGCCCCCGACGGGGGCAGCCGCTGGATGGTCGTCGTCGAGCAGCTGCTCAAGGACCCGAAGAACGACTGGTGGGACGACCGGACGACGCCCGGGGTCACGGAGGGCTCCGGGGAGATCCTCAAGCGCGCGCTCGTGGAGGCCCGCCTCGACCTCGCCAGGGAGCTGGGCAAGGTGCCCTCGACGTGGCGCTGGGGACGGCTGCACCAGCTCGACCTCAAGCACCCGGTGATGGGCGACCCCTCGGTGCCCGAGGCCGTGCGCGCCCTCTTCGACCGCGGTGGCATCGGGCTCGGCGGCGGCAACTCCATCGTCAACGCCAACTCGTGGAACGCCTCCAAACCCGGCTACGGCGTCACGACGGGTCCCTCGATGCGGATGGTCGTCGACCTGTCGAACCTCGACGCCTCGAGGTGGGTCAACTCGACCGGCCAGTCCGGCCACGCCTACCAGGACCACTACGCCGACCAGATCGACGCGTGGGCCGCGAACGAGTCCTTCCCGTGGCCGTTCTCCGACGCGGCGGTGGCCGACGGCACCGACGACGAGCTGACGCTCGTCCCGCCGGGCACGCCGCAGCCGTGACGCCTCCGTGCCGTGCCACGTCGTGCCGTGGTGCGCCTCAGGTGAGCAGGACGACGCGTCCGCTCGTCGTCACCCAGCCGTCGACGGGCTCGTCGTGGGCCTCACGGGGCAGGTCGACCTCGCTCGCCTCGCCCTCGTGCAGGAGTGTGAGGACCAGGGCGCCGGGCGCCCGGTGCCGCAGCGCCCGGTCGTAGCAGCCGCCGCCCTGGCCGAGGCGGGTGCCGTGCCGGTCGACCGACAGGCCCGGGGTCAGGACGACGCGGCAGGTCGCCAGCGCGTCCTGGCCCAGCCAGGCCGACCGCTCGGCCTGCGAGGGCGCACCGCGCAGCCGGCGCACGACCGATGCGTCGGCGAGCGCACCGCGCACGGCCGGACGCCACTCCAGCGCGTAGTCGCCGAGCACCACGGGTACGAGCACCTCGTGACCGGAGTCCAGCAGCGCCTCGACGAGCGGCCCGGTGGGGGGCTCTCCCGGCAACGACTCGTACACCGCCACCCGCCCACCCTCGGGGACGAGCGCGAGGACCGCCCGGGCGACGGCCGCACCGGCCGCGTCCGTGGCGGCGGCGTCGAGACCGGCGACGAGGTCACGCCGGCGCTCGCGTGCGGCGTGACGCACCTCACGCTTGTCCGGGGCGTTCACGCCCGACCCCCGAGCGTGGACTTCGGCTGCTCCCGGGAACCACACATGCGGCCCATCGTAAGGTGATGCCCATGAGTGACCAGGGGCTGCGTGCGTCGGTCGAGCTGATGGAGCGACGCGGCCTCGGTGCCGAGGCCATCAGGGTCTTCGAGTACTACTACGAACAGCTCGAGGGCGGCGCGCAGGGCACCATCCCCGAGGACTCCATCGAGCCCCTCGCCGAGGTCACCGAGCTGCGCAAGGTCTCGGTCACCGACGAGGAGGCGCGCAACGCCCTGTCGCAGACCGCCGTCATCAAGCTCAACGGCGGCCTCGGCACCGGCATGGGCATGACGGGCGCCAAGTCCGCCCTCGAGGTCAAGGACGGCCTGACCTTCCTCGACATCATCGCCAAGCAGGTCCTCGCGCTGCGTGAGCAGTGGGACGTCGCGCTGCCGCTCGTGCTCATGAACAGCTTCCGCACCCACGACGAGTCGCTGCGCATCCTGGAGAAGTACGACTCGCTGCCCGTCGACGGCCTGCCCCTGGACTTCATCCAGAACGCCGAGCCGAAGCTGCGCCCCGACGACCTCACACCGGTCCGGTGGCCGGCCGACCCCGAGCTCGAGTGGTGCCCGCCGGGGCACGGCGACGTCTACGTCTCGCTCGTCACCTCGGGCGTCCTCGACGCGCTCCTCGCCAAGGGGATCCGCTACGCGTTCCTGTCCAACTCCGACAACCTCGGGGCCACGTGCGACCCCGACGTCGCGGCATGGATGGTCGAGCGCGGCCTGCCGTTCGTCGCCGAGGTGTGCAAGCGCACGAAGAGCGACCGCAAGGGCGGTCACCACGCCGTGCGCAAGTGCGACGGGCGCATCGTCCTGCGCGACACCGCCACCGTCGCCGAGGGCGAGGAGCGGCACTTCCGTGACATCAACCGGCACGGCACGTTCAACGCGAACAACGTGTGGATCGACCTCGAGGTGCTGCGCGAGCGGATGACCGCGCGCGAGGGCGTCCTCGGCCTGCCCATCATCGTCAACCGCAAGAACGTCGACCCCGCCGACCCCACCTCTCCCGAGGTCATCCAGATGGAGTCGGCCATGGGTGCGGCCATCGAGGTGTTCGAGGGCAGCCAGGCGATCCTCGTCCCGCGCACCCGGTTCCGCCCGGTCAAGACGACCAACGACCTGCTCGTCATCCGCTCCGACTTCTTCGAGCTCGACGAGGGCTACCACATCGTCCAGACCTCCGAGGGCCCCGAACCGTACGTCGACCTCGACTCGGCGTACCGCTTCGTGCCGGGGTTCGAGAAGCGGTTCCCGCACGGGGTCCCGTCGATGAAGGAGTGCACGAGCCTGCGCGTCATCGGCGACCCCGTCTTCGGGCGCAACGTCCGGTGCGTCGGCGAGGTCCTCATCGACGGCTACCGGCGCGTCCTCGACAACGCCGTCCTCGGGGAGCCGGTGACGGCCGCGTCCGAACCCGCCGAGCAGCCCGGCGACCTCCGGACGGTCGACGAGCACCTGCGGGCCATCCTCTCGACGCTCGAGCCGATGCCCACGGCGTGGACGCCGCTCACCGAGTCGCTCGGGCTCGTCGTGGCGCGCGACGTCCGCGCCCGGGTCGACCTCCCGCACTTCGACAACTCCTCGATGGACGGCTACGCGGTGCAGGCCTCGTCGGTCGAGGGCGCCGACACCTCGCCCGTGCGGCTGCGCATCGTCGGCGAGGTGGCCGCCGGCGACGACCCGACCTTCGAGGTCGGGCCGGGCGAGGCCGCCCGCATCATGACGGGCGCGCCGATGCCGCGCGGCGCCGACGCCGTCGTCAAGGTCGAGGACACCGACGGTGCGGCCACCGGCGAGGTCGAGTGCCGGGCCGAGGTGCCGGTCGGGACCTTCGTGCGGCCCAAGGGCGACGACGTGCGCAGCGGCACCGTCGTCGTCCCGGCGGGCGAGGTCGTCGGGTCCCGCACCATCGCGCTCCTCGCCGCGTGCGGGTACGCCGAGGTCGAGGTGCACCGCCGCCCGCGGGTCGTCGTCATGTCGACCGGGTCCGAGCTCGTCGAGCCCGGAAAGCCGTTGCGGCCCGGGCAGATCCACGACTCCAACTCCTCCATGCTCTGGGCCGCCGCGGTGTCCGCCGGCGCCTCCGCCGAGATCCGTCAGGCCGTGGGCGACTCGGAGAGCGAGCTCATCGAGTCGCTGTCCGTGGCGGTCCGGGACGCCGACATCGTCGTCACCAGCGGTGGCGTGTCCATGGGTGCCTATGACGTCGTCAAGAGCGCGCTCGCCTCGCGAGGCGTCGAGTTCGTCAAGGTGGCCATGCAGCCGGGCAAGCCGCAGGGCTACGGCCGGCTCGAGGCCCCCGACGGTCGACGGGTGCCGATCTTCACGCTGCCCGGCAACCCGGTGTCCTCGTTCGTCTCGTTCGAGGTGTTCGTCCGCCCGGCCCTCCGACGCCTCATGCGCCTGGCGCCCGAGAAGCGCCGGATGCGTCCGGCCACCCTCATCTCGGGGGTCAGCTCGTTCGAGGGCCGGCGGCAGTTCGGGCGGGCCGTCGTGTCGCGCTCGGCCGAGGGCACGCTCGTCGCGGTTCCGGTCGCCGGGCAGGGGTCGCACTTCGTGGCCGACCTCTCGCGGGCCAACGCCCTGTTCATCGTCCCCGAGGACGTCACCGAGCTCGTCGCCGGCGAGGTCGTCGACGTCCTCGTGCTCGACCGGGAGGACTGAGGTGGCCGCGACCTCCGACGTCCCCGACGTCGCCGACGTGCCCGACGCGGCGGGTGTCCCTGGTGCCTCCGGTGCCCCTGGTGCCCCTGGAGGGCTGACCCACGTGCGGGCCGACGGCAGCGCCCACATGGTCGACGTGTCGGCCAAGCCGGTGACCGCGCGCGAGGCGAGCGCCGCCGGACGCGTCCTCCTGTCTGCCGCGGCGGTCTCGGCCCTGCGCGACGGCGTCGTGCCCAAGGGTGACGCGCTCGCCGTGGCCCGGATCGCCGGCATCCAGGCCGTCAAGCGCACCCCCGAGCTCGTGCCCCTCGCGCACCCGGTCGCGGTGCACGGCGTCGCGGTCGACCTCACGGTGGCCGACGACGGCGTCGACATCACCGCCACCGTGCGCACCGCCGACCGCACCGGCATCGAGATGGAGGCGCTCACGGCCGTCGCCGTCGCCTCGCTCGCGCTGGTCGACATGGTCAAGGCCGTCGACAAGCACGCCCGCATCACCGACGTCCGGGTCACGGCCAAGTCCGGGGGACGGTCGGGGGACTGGCGTGAGTGACGCGAAGGCGTTCGGCCGCGGCCGGCGGGCGGTCGTCGTCACGGCCTCCACCCGCGCGGCCGCGGGCATATACCCGGACCGCTCCGGGCCGGTCGTCGTCGCGCGGCTGCGCTCGTGGGGCTTCGAGGTGGGCCACGCCCTCGTCGTGCCCGACGGTGACGAGCTCGGCTGGGAGCTGCGTGACGTCCTCGCCAGCGAGCCCGACCTCGTCCTCACGACCGGCGGCACGGGGCTGACGCCCACCGACGTGACGCCTGAGCAGACGGCGCCGCTGCTCGACCGCCTCGTTCCGGGCGTCGCCGAGGCGATCCGCGCGGCCGGTGTCGCCAAGGGCGTGCCGACCGCGATGCTCTCGCGCGGGCTCGTCGGGATCGCCGGGCGCACCCTCGTGGCCAACCTGCCCGGCTCGCGAGGTGGCGTCGGGGACGCTCTCGAGGTGCTCGAGCCCGTGCTCGGGCACGCCCTCGACCAGATCCCGGGCAGTGACCACTGAGGTGACCACCGAGGTGACCCCCGACCTGACCACCGACCTGGACGCGGGGTCCACGCAGCCCGCGGCGGCTCGGCGCCCGAGATGAGGATGCCCTGGCGACCGGTCCGCGACGGCCGGGGTCGCTGGCCGGTGGTGCTGCGCGATGCGTCGACCGACCAGCCCGTCCTGCTGCGCCCGCTCGTCCTCGGTGACGAGCGCGAGTGGCAGTGGGTTCGGCGCGAGAACGCCGAGCACGTCAGGCCGTGGGAGCCGACGCTGCCCCCGGGTGCCGAGGCCCGGGCCCCGGTGTCCTTCCGCGACTTCGTCCGCGAGCTCGACGCCGAGGCGCGCGCGGACCGCGCGATGCCCTGGGCCATCGAGGTCGAGGGGCGCATCGTCGGGCAGGTGCACCTGTTCGGCGTCGTCCGGGCCGCGCAGCAGTCCTGCGCCGCCGGCTACTGGGTCGCCCAAGGGGTGACGCGCCGGGGCATCGCCACGCGAGCGCTCGCCCTGGCCATCGACCACGCCCTCGGCCCGGCCGGCCTGCACCGCGTCGAGGTCAACATCCGCGTCGACAACGAGCGGTCGCTCGGGGTCGTCCGCCGGCTCGGGCTGCGCGACGAGGGCGTGCGTGAGCGGTACCTGCACATCGACGGCCGGTGGCGCGACCACCGGTCCTTCGCGGTGACGCGCGAGGAGCTCGGCGGCGGCACGCTCCTCGAGCGGTTGTCACAGGTGTAACACCAGCCTCTTGCGCGACACGCCCCGAATGTGCAGGGCGTGCGCGCGCGGTCGCCCTACCGTGGGGTTCGTGCCAGTCAGCAGCCTCATCTTCGTCGTCATCGTGGCGATCTGGGCTGCCTACCTCGTGCAGCACTGGATGCGCCGCCGCGAGGACGCCGCCGCCACCAGGTCCGTCGACGGGTTCTCCGAGGCCATGCGCGTCCTCGAGAAGCGCCCCGTCCTGCCGGCCGTCGAGCCGCGCACGCCACGCCCCCACTCGTGGTCGGTGACGCCGGCCCGCACCGCCCGCCCGACGGTCGACGTCAAGCGCGCGGTGCCTGCCGGCCGCCGTCCGTCCCCGCTCGTGGCCCGTCGCGCCGAGGAGCACCTCGACGAGTTCCACGTCGAGCGCGTCGTCGCGGACGCCCTCCACGACGCGCAGGTCGAGGCCCGGTCCACGGCCGGTCGGCCCGCGCGGGTCCCCATGGCGCAGAGGCGGATTCGTGCAGTGGTGTTGCTCGCGTCGGTCCTGTGGATCCCGGCGTCGGTCACGCTGGCCGTCACCGGCGTCCTGCTGTGGGTCTCCGTCCCCTTCGCGGTGCTCACCGTCCTCGCCGTCCTCGTCTGGCTGCGTACCGAGGCCCAGCACGACCGCGTCCGGGCCGCCGCGGCGCGCGGCGTGCGTCGCGTCCGCGGCTCACGGTCCCGTGGCGGGCGCGTCGCCCCGGAGCCGGTGCTGACCAGCGACGACACCCAGGTCATCCACTCGACCGCCCACGAGGTCGCGTCGCCGGCGTCGACCCGCGGTACGCGCACGCCGCTCGGCGTCGACCGCGTCGTCATCCCCGCCGTCGAGCCGACGGTGGCCCGGCAGGCCGCCGAGGGTGCAGTGCGGGAGCGGGTCTTCGACGTCCAGGCTGCCGTCACCGGAGCCGTCCCGGTGGCCGGCGTGTCGCGCGGAGGGTCGGGCGCGACCACTGCCCGGGCTGCCATGCAGGCCGATGACGCCGTGCAGGCGGACGAGGCCGAGCAGCAGCTGCCACCGGGGAGCTGGAGCCCGGTGCCCGTGCCGAAGCCGACGTACGCGCTCAAGGCCAAGGCCGAACCGCGCTACACCGAGGGTGGCATCCCCGCCGACGTGTTCGACACGCCCGAGTTCGCCGACGAGGCCGAGGAGCTCGACGAGCGGGCCCTGTTCGCCCGTCGCGCCGTCTCCCAGTAAGGACCGTCGTCCCGGCGCCCCCTCCCTCCACGAGGTGGGGGCGCCGTCGCGCACCCTTGCGGGCAGGGCCGCACTATGACAACTTGGTTGTCATGAATCGGGTCGAGGCGGCCTATGCGGTCCTGCGTCATGTCCGGCCGCTCCACCAGTACTCGGCACGCGCGGTCTCCCGGCTGCTGGAGGGCACGGGGCTCACCCTCGCGCTCCGCGCGATCCTCGTGCTCGTCCTCGAGGACGGCCCGCAGACGGTGCCGGATCTCGGGCGGGCCCTCCTCGTGACGCGCCAGGGCGTGCAGAAGGTCGTCGACGACGGCGTCCGGCTGGGCTACCTCGAGCTGCGCGACAACCCCGCGCACGTGCGGTCCCGTCTCGTGGCCGTGACGCCCCGAGGGGAGGAGGTCCTCGCGGACGTCCACCGCGCGGAGGCCGTCGGTCTCGAGGCGGCCACCGCGGGCATCGACCCGGAGGACCTGGCGCGGTGCGCCGAGGTCCTCGGCCGCCTCACGGACGGCGTCCGGGCCGTCGCCGGGCCGACGCGGGACGGCCGCATCCCGACGTCGCCGCCGTCGACGCAGCCGGCGGGCCCTGACACGGCCGGCGGCCGCTGACGTCGCCCGGCCGTGTCCACGCGCTCGTCACCCCACCTTCTCGTCCACGTCCCACCAGCCCACCCACACCCCGGGAGCCCGCCCATGGAACGCCTCGACCTCGACCCCGGCCACCTGACCTACACCGACACGGGCGAGGGCGACCTCGTCCTCCTCCTGCACGGAGGGGGCCTCGACCACCGCATGTGGGACGAGCAGGTCCCCGTCCTCGCCGCCCGGTACCGGGTCGTCGTTCCCGACCTGCGCGGTCACGGCGCAGCGTCGACGCTCGACGTGCCGAGCCGCCACTGCGACGACGTGGCCGCGCTCGTGCGCCACCTCGACGCGGGCCCGGCCGTCCTCGTCGGCGTCTCCATGGGTGGGGGTGCTGCTACGGACGCCGCCCTCGAGCACCCGGAGCTCGTCCGGGCCATCGTCGTCAGCGGGACGGCGACGAGCGTCCCGACCTTCTCCGACCCCTGGGTGCTCGGCATCCTCGACGAATGGGGGCGGGCCATCGCCGAGCGCGACGCCGCAGCGTACGTCGAGGCCAGCCTGGCGTTCTGCGCCGGGCCGACACGTTCCCTCGACGAGGTCCGGGGTGACACCGTGGCGCGCTGCCGGCGGATGCTCACGGACACGCTCGCGCACCACGCCAGCCCCGACGCCGTCCTGCCCGAGCCGGTCCACGACGCCTGGGACCGGCTCGGCGACATCGACGTGCCGGTGCTCGCGCTGTGCGGCGGCCTCGACTCCGAGGACCACCGCGACATGGGCCGACGCCTCGCCGCCGCGGTCCGGCACGGGCGCTACGAGGAGGTGCCGGGCACGGCCCACTACCCGAACATGGAACGGCCGCAGCTGTGGGACGCCGCGGTCCACGCGTTCCTCGACCAGGTCGCCCCGGTGTCGCGCTGAGACTCGCCGTCAGGTCTGGGCCGGTGCGCCTTCGTCGTGCGGGGAGTGCCCAGGGGTCCGGTCGAGCGCGTCGGGGGACTCCCCGGAGAGCAGGTGCTTGCCGACGGCGTTCGAGACGGCCGCGAACGGCACCGCGACGAGCGCCCCGACGATGCCGGCGATGATGGACCCGCAGGCGATGGCGAGGATGACGGCGAGGGGGTGGACGCTGACGGCCTTGCCGAGCAGGAACGGCTGGAGCACGTGCGACTCGAGCTGCTGCACGCCGATGACGACGGCGAGCATGATGATCGCGACCGCCGGACCGTGCGCCACGAGGGCGAGCAGCACCGCCACCGCACCCGACAGCAGGGCTCCCACGATGGGGATGAAGGCGAGGAGGAACACGAGGATGCCGATGGCGAAGGCGAACGGCACCTTGAGGATCGCGGCGCCGACGGAGATGCCGATGGCGTCGACGAGCGCGACGATCATCGTGGCCCGCACGAACGCCGACAGCTGTCCCCACGCGACGACGCCCGAGGAGTCGACGCGCTCGCGGGCCGTGTGCGGGAACAGCCGCACGATCCAGGACCAGATGCGCGGGCCCTCGTAGAGGAAGAAGAAGAGGGAGAACAGGGCGATGAACAGGCCCGCGACGAAGTGCGTCGCCGTGAGGCCGACGGCGGCCGCGGTGTCCCCGAGGTTGCCCGACTGGCTGACCTTCTGGCGGATCGTGTCGAAGTACTGGTCGAACTGCGCGTCGGTGATCTTGAAGGTGGTGCGCACCCAGTCGCGGATCTGGCCGATGCCGGTGGCCACCTGGGCCGTCAGGTCCGAGAGCCCGCTCGTGAACTGCGTGCCGACGAGGGTGAACAGCCCACCGATGACGATGATCGTGCCGAACACGGTGAGGCCGGCCGACGCGCCCGTGGGCAGCCGACGGTGCAGCCGGTTCGTCACGGGGCGGAGCAGCGCGGTGAGCAGCAGCGCGATGGCCACCGGCACGACGACCTCGGACACGCCGCGCAGGATCATCGTCAGCACGTAGAGCGCACCGATGATGAGCAGCAGCCGCCACGACCACTCGCTGGCGGTCTTGACACCGGCAGGCACGGCCGCGGCCTCGATGCCGCCCCGGCCGAGGGCGTCGCCGGTGGAGTCGGTCGTGTTCCCGGTGGCGGAGCCGGTGGAGCCGGTGGAGTCGGTGGAGTCGGTGGCGGGTGCCGTGGCCGGGCCGGTGGCGGAACCGGGCGCCGTGGGACGGGGGGCGGCCGCCCGACCGGGCACAGCCGGACCCGGCCGGTCCGGGGGCTCGGGCGTCCGGACGGAGGAGGCGTCAGCCGCGTTGTCGGTCACGTGGACACCGTACGTCCACCTGTCCGGGTTGAGCCGCATCACCACGGCCCGGGCCGGTCGAGGCCGCACCGACCTGGTCCGCCGGGAACCGGCACTGCGTACGCTCGGGGCATGAGTGACGTTCCGGCCGAAGCCAGCCCGCCCCTCGCCGTCACCGGGTCCACCGGGTGGCTCGGCGGACTCGTCGCGCGTGACCTCGCCGAGCGTGGGGTGGCCCAGCGTCTCCTCGTCCGCGACGCGGCCCGCGCGCCGCAGCTGCCCGGCGCAGTGACCCACGTGTGCACGTATGCCGACGGCGGTTCGGCGCGGGCGGCTCTCGATGGCGCCCGGACGCTGTTCATGGTGTCGGCCGCCGAGAACGTCGACCGCCTCGCGGAGCACAAGGCGTTCGTCGACGCCGCGGCGGACGCCGGTGTCCGGCACGTCGTCTACGTCTCCTTCTTCGGCGCGGCGCCGGACGCCACCTTCACGCTGGCCCGCGACCACGCGGCCACCGAGGAGCACCTGCGTGCCTCCGGGATGGCGTGGACGTTTCTGCGCGACAACCTCTACCTCGAGTTCGTGCCCCACATGACGGGCGACGACGGTGTCATCCGCGGTCCGGCCGGTGACGGGCGCGCTGCGGTCGTCGCGCACGAGGACATCGCCCGAGCCGCCGTGGCCGTGCTTCTCGACCCCGACAGGCACGCCGGCGCCACGTACGACCTCACCGGCCCCGAGTCGATCACGCTGACCGAGGCGGCCCGGACCTACAGCGAGGTCACCGGTCGTCCCGTCACCTTCCACGACGAGACGCTCGAGGAGGCGTACGCGTCGCGGGAGACGTACGGGGCCCCGAGGTGGCAGGTCGACGCGTGGGTGTCGACGTACGCGGCGATCCGCGCCGGCGAGCTCGACGGCGTGACCGACGACGTCGAGCGCCTCACCGGTCGCCGGCCCCTGTCGTTGCGCGAGTACCTCGAGCGCGAGAACGGCTGAGCGGCTCCGGCGCCCGCGCCGGCTCAGTCCCGGGCGGCCGTCTGCGCGCCCACGAGGTCGGCGGTCTGCCGGGCGATCGCGAGCTCCTCGTTCGTCGGCACGACGGCCACGGCCACGGGGGCGCCGTCGGGCGACACGACTCGTGCCCCGGCCGACCGCGCGGCGTTGCGCTCGGCGTCGACGCGGACACCGAACGCATCGAGGCCCTCGGTGACGGCGGCCCGCAGCCGCGGGCTGTTCTGGCCGATGCCGGCGGTGAAGACGAGCGCGTCGAGACCACCGAGGACCGCGACGTAGCCCCCGACATAGCGCTTGAGCCGGTGCACGACGACGTCGAACGCGAGCGACGCGTCGTCGTCCCCGGCGTCCATCCGCTCGACGAGCTCGCGGAAGTCGTTGACACCGGCGAGGCCGACGAGGCCCGACCTCTTGTTGAGCAGGGTGTCGATCTCGTCGAGGGAGAGGCCGGCCTCGCGAGCCAGGTAGGCGTGCAGGCCCGGGTCGACGTCGCCGGACCGGGTGCCCATGACGAGGCCCTCGAGCGGCGTCAGTCCCATCGAGGTGTCGAGGGCGCGGCCGCCGCGCACGGCCGAGGCCGAGCACCCGTTGCCGAGGTGGAGGACGACGACACGGAACGTCGGGTCGTCGGCGCGTCCGAGCAGCTCGGCCGTGGCGCGGGAGACGTAGGCGTGCGACGTGCCGTGGAAGCCGTACCGACGGATCGAGTGCTCCCGGGCCAGGCTCCGGGGCAGCGCATACGTCGACGCGGCGGCCGGCAGGTCTGCGAAGAAGGCGGTGTCGAAGACCGCGACGTGCGGTACCGCGTAGCGGTCGCGGGCGGCCTCGATGCCGGTGACCGCCGGCGGGTTGTGAAGCGGCGCAAGGGGACTCAGCTGACGGATGCGGTCGAGCACGTCGTCGTCGATGACGACCGGCGCCGAGAAGTCGGCACCACCGTGGACGACGCGGTGACCGACGGCACGCAGCGGCACGGTGTCGAGGTCGACGCCGTCGGCGCGCAGGCGGTCGGTCATCGCCCGCAGCGCTGCCGCGTGGTCCGCGACGCCGCCACCGGGCTCGCCGATGCGTTCGACGAGCCCGTTGGCGAGCACGTCACCGGTCTCGGGCACGAGCAGCTGGTACTTGAGCGACGACGACCCGGCGTTGAGGACGAGGACGGGTCGGGTGGCGTCGCTCATGCCGGCTCCTGCCCCTCGGCCTGCGCCTGCACGGCAGTGATGGCCACCGTGTTGACGATGTCGTCGACGAGCGCGCCCCGCGACAGGTCGTTGACCGGCTTGCGCAGGCCCTGCAGGACGGGCCCGATGGCGACGGCGTGGGCGCTGCGCTGCACCGCCTTGTACGTGTTGTTGCCGGTGTTGAGGTCGGGGAAGACGAACACCGTGGCGCGTCCGGCGACGTCCGAGCCGGGCAGCTTGGCGCGTCCGACGGTCGGGTCGATGGCGGCGTCGTACTGGATGGGGCCCGCCAGGGCGAGGTCGGGGGCACGTTCGGCGACGAGCGCCGTTGCGGCGCGGACCTTCTCGACGTCGGCGCCCGAGCCGCTCGAGCCGGTCGAGTAGGACAGCATCGCCACGCGCGGCTCGATGCCGAACTGGCGCGCGGTCTGCGCCGACGAGACGGCGATGTCGGCCAGCTGCTCGGCCGTGGGGTCGGGGATGACCGCGCAGTCGCCGTAGACGAGGACGCGGTCGGCCAGGCACATGAGGAAGACGCTGGACACGGTGTCGACGCCGTCGCGCGTCTTGACGAACTCGAGCGCCGGCCGGATGGTGTGCGCCGTCGTGTGGACGGCGCCCGACACCATGCCGTCGGCGAGGCCGAGCTGGACCATCATCGTGCCGAAGTACGAGACGTCGGTGACGACCTCCCGGGCCCGCTCGAGCGTGACGCCCTTGTGGGCGCGCAGCCGTGCGTACTCCGCGGCGAAGCGCTCGACGAGCTCGGGGTCGGTGGTGGACACGACGCGGGCGTCGTCGAGGTCGAGCCCGAGGGTCGACGCGCGGGCCCGGACGGTCGTCTCCTCACCGAGCAGCGTCAGGTCGGCGACGCCGCGGCGCAGCAGCACGTCGGCGGCCTCCAGGATGCGGTCGTCGCCGCTCTCGGGCAGGACGATGTGGCGGCGGTCGGAGCGAGCGCGCTCCATGAGCTGGAACTCGAACATCAGCGGCGTGCGCACCGACGACGACGACACGTCGATGGCGGTGAGGAGTGCCGACTGGTCGACCCCCTCGGAGAAGAGGCGCCGTGCGACCTCGATCTTGTTGCGCGAGGACTTGGTCATCGGCCCGAAGACGCGCGACGCGCGGCCCGCGGTGGTCATCGTGTCGGCGTCGGTCAGCGCGATCGGCAGGTCCTGCTGCACGCCGGCCGACAGGCGCGCGATGGCCTCGGGGATCTCGTAGCCGCCGGTGAGGATGACACCGGCGAGGCTCGGGAACGTGCCGGACTGGTGGGCGAGGACGAGCCCCGGCACGAGGTCGCTGCGGTCGCTCGGGGCGATGACGGTCACGTCGGTGCGCAGCCGCGGCAGCACGTTGGGCAGGCTCATCGCGGCGACGACGAGGCCGAGGCTGTCGCGGTCCATCCACGCCGCGTTGCCGAGGGCGAGCCGCGCGTCGGTGGCCTCGGTCAGCTGCCGGAAGCTCGGAGCCCGCAGCAGCGGGTTCTCGGGCAGGGCCGCGGTGACGGCGAACGGCAGGTCGGCGAGCGCGGCACGGACGGCCTCGAGGTCGTCCGGCTCGACGCGGTTGGCGATGACCGCCACCGGCTCGGCGTGGTTGGCCCGCAGCTCGGCCAGGGCTCCGTCCGCGGCCACGCGCACCTGCTCGGGCGTTCGGTCACGACCGTGGACGACGAGGACGACGGCGGACCCGAGGTTGGCGGCGACGCGCGCGTTGAAGGACAGCTCGGTGCCGGTGGAGACGTCGGTGTAGTCCGAGCCGAGGACGAGCATCACCTGGAACCGCTTCGCGAGGCGGCCGAACCGCTCGACGATGACGTGCAGCGCCTCGTCGGGGTCGTCGTGGGCCTGGGCGTAGGTGACGCCGAGCGCCTCCTCGTACGTCTGGTCGGTGCCCGGCTGGGCGACGAGCATCTCGACGATGTGGTCGACCTCGTCGGCGGGTCCGGTGCCGCCGAGCGTCGTCAACGGTCGGAAGACGCCGACCGAGCCGACCTCGCGCACGAGTGCGTCGAGCAGTCCGAGGGCCACCGCGGACTTGCCGGTGAGGCCCTCCGGTGAGGCGAGGTAGACGCTGCGGCTCACGGTCCGAACCTAGCGGGTCGCCGCTGCCGGCAGCGGCCGGGTGGCTCAGCCATGGTCGGGTGGGGTCGGCGCGGCGCCGAGGCGTTCGAGGAGGGCCACGGCGTCGTACGGCGCCCGGCCCTGGATGTCGTTGTCGAAGTAGACGTGCACGTCGTGACCCTCGTCGGCCCAGGACCGGCACTGCTCGGCCCACCGGTCGAGCGAGGCGTCGGAGTAGCCGCCGGAGTACAGCGTGGTCTCGCCGTGCAGCCGCACGTAGCGGAAGTCGCTCGTCGCGTCGCGCATCACGGGGAAGCGGCCCGCGGTGTCGGCGACGACGACGGCCACCCCGTGCCGGGCGCACAGCCCGCGGGCCTCGTCGGTGTCGAAGCTCGGGTGTCGTGGCTCGAGGGCGTGCCGCACGGGTCGGTCGACGTCGGTGGTCGTCAGCACCCGGTCGTCGGCCAGCTTGTCGTCGTGGCGGGCCGCGAGGTCGGCGAGCTCACGCGTCGTGCGGGGGAGCTGGGCGAAGAACGCGTCGAGGCGGTCGGCGTCGAAGGTCAACCGCTCGGGCAGCTGCCACAGGAAGGGGCCGAGCTGCTCGCCGAGCGCGAGGACCCCCGAGGCGAAGAAGTTGGCCAGCGGGGCCTCGACGTCGCGCAGGGCCTTGAGATGAGTGATGAAGCGGCCACCCTTGACGGCGAAGTCGACGCCCCGGGGCACCGACTCGCGCCAGCGCGCGTAGGACGTCGGCCGCTGGAGGGAGTAGAACGAGCCGTTGAGCTCGATCGAGGTCATCCGTTCCGCGGCGTACGTCAGCTCGAGCCGTTGCGGCAGGCCCTTGGGGTAGAAGTCACCGCGCCACGACGCGTAGCGCCACCCGGAGATCCCGACGTGGAAACGGCCCATGCGGCCACCGTAGGGGCCCTTGACGCGCGCCGGACGCGTCACGCGCCGCGCGGCGCGTACATGATGAGCGCGACGCCGAGCAGGCACACGAGCGCCCCCGCGACGTCCCACCGGTCCGGCCGGAACCCGTCCACGGCCATGCCCCAGATCAGCGACCCCGCGACGAACACCCCGCCGTACGCGGCGAGGATCCGCCCGAAGTGCGCGTCCGGCTGCAGCGTCGCGACGACACCGTAGACGCCGAGGGCGATGACGCCCGCCCCGACCCACGCCCAGCCACGGTGCTCGCGAACGCCCTGCCAGACGAGCCACGCGCCCCCTATCTCGGCGATCGCTGCGAGCGCGAAGAGGACGAGCGAACGGGCGACGGTCATGGCGTGATCATGCCGCCTGCGCGGTGCGACCGACGAGCCAGCGGTGCCGCTTCCGGACGTGCGGACGCCGGCCAGCCTGCCGACCTCGGCTCCGCACATGGACGCCGAGGACACGACCCGCTGTGGGTCGGCTGGCGCGGTGTCTCGACGGACCCGGCGCCACCGTTCGTGAACGTGCGGCGCCGGGTGGGCGGGCCGGGGTGCCGGTCACTCAGGTCGTCAGGGCTTGCGCAGTGGTTGGCCCGGGAGGTGCTGCGTACGCAGCCTCAGCGCGTTGCCGATGACGCTGACCGACGAGAGCGCCATCGCGGCCGCGGCGATCATGGGCGACAGCAGCAGCCCGAAGGCCGGGTAGAGCACGCCGGCTGCGAGGGGGATGCCGGCGGCGTTGTAGACAAAGGCGAACACGAGGTTCTGCCGAATGTTCGACATCGTGGCCTCGGACAGGGCGCGGGAGCGGACGATGCCGGTCAGGTCTCCCTTGAGCAGGGTCACACCGGCGCTCTCGATCGCGACGTCGGTGCCGGTGCTCATGGCGATGCCGACGTCGGCCGTGGTCAGGGCGGGGGCGTCGTTGACGCCGTCGCCGGCCATCGCCACGACCCGGCCCTCGGCGCGCAGGGCCTTGACGACGTCGCTCTTGTGCTCGGGCAGCACCTCGGCCTCGACGCGGTCGATGCCCAGGCGACGGGCGACGGCGTGGGCGGTGACCTCGTTGTCACCGGTGAGCATGACGACCTCGATGCCGTCCTCGCGCTGGGCCTTCAGCGCGCCCGGCGTGGTGTCCTTGACGGGGTCGGCGATGGCGAGCACCCCGGCGACGCTGCCCTCGACCGCGACGTAGACGGCGCTGGCGCCGTCGGCCCGTAGCCGGTCCGCCTTGGCGTCCATGCCGGCGGTGTCGACGCCCTGGCCGGCCAGGAACGTCTTGCTGCCCACGAGGACCCGGGCACCACCGACCGTGCCGGTGACGCCCTTGCCGACGGGGGCGTCGAACTCCGTGACGTCGGGAACGTTCAGTCCCGCGTCGGTGGCGGCCCGGACGACGGCGAGACCGAGCGGGTGCTCGCTGGCGCGCTCGACGGCGGCCGCGAGCCGCAGGACCTCGTCCTGGTCCGCTCCGTCGGCGGGGCTGATGTGGGTGACGGACGGGCGGCCCTGCGTCAGGGTGCCGGTCTTGTCGACGACGAGGGTGTCGACCTTCTCCATCAGCTCGAGCGCCTCGGCGTTCTTGATGAGCACGCCGAGCGAGGCGCCCCGGCCGACGCCCACCATGATCGACACGGGTGTGGCCAGGCCCAGCGCACAGGGGCAGGCGATGATGAGGACGCTGACCGCGACGACGAGCGCGTGCGCCATGCGCGGGTCGGGGCCCGCCGTGGCCCAGACGACGAACGCGGCCACGGCGATCACGATGACCGCGGGCACGAAGACGGCGGAGACGCGGTCGGCGAGCCGCTGGATCGGTGCGCGGGAGCGCTGCGCGTCGGCCACCATCTGGACGATGCGGGCGAGCATCGTGTCGCGCCCGACCTTCTCGGCACGGATGACCAGTGAGCCGGTCTGGTTGACGGTGCCACCGATGACGACGTCGCCCGTCGTCTTGGTCACCGGCATCGACTCGCCGGTGACCATCGACTCGTCGACGGTGGTGCGGCCCTCCTGGACGGCGCCGTCCACGGGGAGGGACTCGCCGGGCCGGACCCGCAGCAGGTCGCCGAGCTGCACCTCGTCGAGGGTGACGTCGGCCTCGTTGCCCTCGGTGTCGATGCGGTGGGCGGTCTTGGGGGTGAGGTCGAGCAGCGCGCGGATGGCCCCCGACGTGCTCTCCCGTGCGCGGAGCTCGAGGACCTGCCCGAGCAGGACGAGGGTCGTGATGACGGCGGCGGCCTCGAAGTAGACGGCGACCGCACCGTCCATCCGGAAGGCCTCCGGGAACAGCCCGGGCGCAACGGTCGCCACCACGCTGAACGCCCACGCCACGCCGGTGCCCATCGCGATGAGGGTGAACATGTTCAGCTTCATCGTTCGAAGCGAGGTCCAGCCTCGCTCGAAGAACGGCCAGCCGGCCCACAGCACCGCCGGAGTGGCCAGCACGAGCTGGGCCCAGCTCGCCGCGGGGGCCGAGATGGCGTCCCGCAGGGCGGGGACGAGGTCGCGCCCCATCGACAAGACGAGGACCGGGATGCTGAGGATCAGGGCCACCGTGAACCGGCGCGTCATGTCGGCCAGCTCGGGGTTGGGTCCGCTGTCCGCGGTCACGGTGACCGGTTCGAGCGCCATGCCGCAGATCGGGCAGGTGCCCGGTCCCGGTCGTCGGACCTCCGGGTGCATGGGGCACGTCCACTCGGCGACGTCGCCGACCGGGACCGCAGGAGCGGCGACCGCTTCGTGGTTCGCGTGCGGGGAGCTGTCCAGGTGGTGGTGCTCGTGGCCATGGCTGCCGTGGTCGTGCACGCCGTGGTCGTGCACGCCGTGGTCGTGCACGCGGTGGTCGTGCCCGCCGGACGCGGGCGCCGAGGACCCGAGGTAGGCGCTCGGGTTCACCTCGAACGCGGCCTTGCAACCGGCGGAGCAGAAGTAGTAGTCGTGTCCGTCCACCACGAGGTGGTGCTCGCTGGTGGCGGGGTCGACGTCCATGCCGCAGACCGGGTCCTTCACGAGCGAGGTCGTCGAGGTCGAGTGCTCGCCGTGGCTGTCCATACCCTCAAGATACCCCCATAGGGTATGCCGTCAAGTCCCGGAGGAGCGCCACCTAGATGAAGAGCAGCTGCGCCCCGTCGGTCAGCTCGATGAAGTCCGAGGCCGAGATGATTCCCTCGACGTCGTCGCGCAGGTCCTGCTCGGTCAGGTGCTGCATGTCCGCGGACATCCGGCATGCCCACAGGTGCCCGCCGGAGGCCACGATCTGGTCGAGGAAGTCGGGCACCTCCGGGACGTCCAGGTCCGCGATGGCCTTCTTCATCTGCGACGTCGCGAGGTGCGTCATACCCGGGACGCCGCCGAGCCCCTGGGGCAGGTGGGTGGCGGTGTTGCCGAGCATCGTGAACTTCAGGTGGCCAGACGTCTTCTTGTTGATCATGTCGAAGCCCCAGAACGTGAAGAACAGGTGCGTCTCGACGCCTTCCCCGAGCGCCGCGTTGGCGAGGATGAGGCCGGGGTAGGCCATGTCGAGGTTGCCTTTGCTGCAGATGATCGCGAGCTTGCGACCCTGCGCGTCGGGAGCGTCGAACGACGGGACGAGCGGGGCGGTCTGGGTGGCCTGGGTGGTCATCACACACATCCCTTCGGCTTGGGCAGTCCCGCGACGTACGCCATCTTCTTGGCCGGCTTGCCGGGGAAGAGGTCGAAGAGGGACTTGATGGGGGTGCCGGTCTGCGTGCTGACGCGGCGTAGCGTGGCGGTCTCGCCCTGGTGGGCGAAGTCCTCGCGCAGGAAGTGGACGAGCTTCCAGTGCTGGTCCGTCAGCTCGATCCCGATGAGGTGGGCGAGCTCGCTGCCCAGATCGTCCGACCATTGGTCGGGGCGGGTCAGGAAGCCCTCGTCGTTGACCTCGACGGCATGGCCGGCGATCGTCGTGGTGGGCATGGTTGCGCTCCTTGTCTGAGCTCAGGCGGCGGGGACCTTCCCCGCCATCGACATCTGCGCGGGCAGGCCGAGGGGTCGTCCGGGGAGCAGGAGGTTCCAGTAGATGTGGCGGAACGCGAGCTTGCCGACGTGGTTGGCCCGCGACTGCTTGAGCAGCGTCATCGGCCCGAGGTGTGGCAGCGGGAAGGTGCCGGTCAAGGGCTCGGTGTCGTAGTTGAAGTCGAGCAGCATCGCCTTGCCGCCGCCGGACTCGACAAAGCAGTTGGCGTGCCCGTCGAACGAGTGGCTCATCGGGCGCCCGGCTGCGTGCTCGACGAAGTTGTCCGCGAACACCTCGACGGAGAAGTGCGCGACGGAGCCGGCCTTCGACGTCGGGATGTTGCTCGCGTCGCCGAGGGCGAAGATCGATGCGTGCTCGGTGGAGAGCATCGTGTGCTTGTCGACCGGGACGTAGCTCAGCTCGTCACCGAGCCCCGAGCGCGCGACGAAGTCGGCGCCCATGTTGAGCGGGATCGTCACGAGCTGGTCGTATGCGATCTCGCGCTCGTCGTAGGAGACGAGGACTCTTCGCTCCTGGTCGACGTGCTCGACGAGGAAGTCGGTCTCGAGGGTGATGCCCTTGTCGGCCAGCAGGTGGCCGAGCTCGCGGCTCGCGACCGGCTTGGTGAAGGCGCCGTCGAGCGGGGTCACGTAGACGAGCTCGGTGCGGTCGCGCAGGCCCCGGCGGCGCAGGAAGTCGTCAGCGAGGAAGGCGAACTCGAGGGGCGCCACCGGACACTTGATCGGCATCTCGGTGATGTGCACGACGAGACGGCCTCCCGAGAAGCCGTCCAGCGCCTCGCGTAGGGCCATCGCCCCGTCGAAGGTGTAGAACTCGCCGACGCTGCGGTGCCACTCCGGCCCGAGCATGCCGGGCGTCTGGTCGGGGCGCGGCGACGTACCGGAGGCGATGACGAGCTCGTCGTAGGCGAGGGTGCGGCCGTCGGCCAACGAGACCTCGCGGGCCTCGGGGTCGACACGTTCCACGTCGCCGAGCACGAGCTCGATGCCGTCGCCGATGAGTCTGTGCCGGCTTCGTCGGACCTGGTCGGGCTCGATGAGGCCGAACGGCAGGAAGAGGTATCCCGGCTGGTAGTCGTGGGTGTCGTCCTTGTCGACGACGGTGATGCGCCACTCGTCGGCGGGTAGGCGGTGCCTCAGCTTGTTCACGACCATGGTGCCGGCCGTGCCCGCTCCCAGTACTACGAGTGATCTCGTGGTTGTGGTCATGCCTCGACGGTACCCCTGTGGGTATTGGATTCGCTGTGAGCGAGGAGACAGGCGGGGTGTGATGTGTCAGACAGGCGCACCGGCGTCGTCGACGATCCAGGAGCAGCTCGACAGGGAAGGGTGAGGTGAGGAGCTGAGGGGATTCCGTCGGCTCCGCTGCGCTCCGCCTCCTCCCGAATCCCCATACATGTTCCAGAACATGAAGCAGGACCGGACGAAAGGGCGCATGATCGGACGTTCGCGCCGCGCAGAGGCTCAGGCGGCTTCAACCTGGCTGT
>NZ_JBPGXG010000077.1:0-21755 GCF_056755255.1 Monashia sp. HAY1-5C
TCCGTCGTCGGCAGCGTCAGATGTGTATAAGAGACAGGGGTGGGGGTGTCCGGGGCGGCGGTGGAGCCCGGCGTGACGACGTGCACGGCGTCCCAGCCCTCGGTGGCGAGCCCGTCGCGCGCGGAGGCGACGGCAGCGAGCTGGCTCGTCAGCACGCGAGCCGGCACGGACCGCTCACGGGAGCGGTTGCGGTCACGACACACGGCAGCCGGAGCGTCGAGGACGACGGCGACGGCCGGCAGCCCCGCGGCGCGGGCCGCGGCCAGCCACCGGACGCGGCGCGACGCATCGGTGCCGAGGGTGTCGACGACCGTCGTCAGGCGTCGTCCCAGGCGAGCCGCGACGACCGTCTCGAGGACGGCGAAGGCGTCGGTCGACGCGTCGAGGTCGTGCTCCCCGCTGCCGACGACGGCGCGCAGGGCGTCGGAGGAGACGACCTCGGCGGGGCGGTACCGCGCGAGCGCCCACGTGGTCTTGCCCGAGCCGGACGCCCCGACGAGCACGACGAGCGCCGGGTCGGGCAGCTCGGGGGCCGGCGTCATGCCGACGGGTGGCTCAGTGCGAGCGGCGGCGGGAGGGCCCACCGAGGGAGGCCCAGACCGTGCGGCCGTTGGGGTCGTCGATGACGCCCCACTCGTGGGCCAGCGAGCGCACGATGCGCAGACCCCGGCCGCCGGCCCCCCACGTCGTCGGCGGCAGCGGGCGGGGGACGGTCGGGCCACCGCCGTCGCTGACCTCCACCTCGACGACGTTGTTCTTGACCTTCCAGTGGATGCGGATGGCGCCGTCGGACAGCGGTCGGGCGTGGCGCACGGCGTTGGCGACGAGCTCGCTGACGACGATCTCGGCCTCGTCGACGACGTCGGGGGTCACCTTGCGGGCGACGAGGTCGGCGACGATCTCGCGACGGATGCGGGGGGCCGCGGACGGCGCCCACTGCAGACGGATCGTGCGCTTCTCACCGGTCGGCGCGGGGGCACCCTCCGCCATCGCGGGCCTCCTCGAGATGTGCGCGGGCCTGCCGGCCGTCATGGTCCTGCCGTTCGCCGCACCGTTCCTCTGGTTGGTCGCCACGTCCAGCCTCCTCACGGCGAAGAAGTGTCCCCGCCACCGTCGCACCGTAACCAAACCTGCTGCATACCTCAACGAACCATGAGAAATCTCCGACGACGCTCCGGTGACGCTCAGGCTGTCTCCCGGTGTCTACCGCCGCGCCTAGACCACGCCAGACGCTGCGAGACCGGTGGCTCGTCCGGGCCGGCGCCGAGCCGATCCGTGCGGAGAAGATCTTCCCTCCCGACCGTTCGCGATATATCGTCAACGTATCGCGACTGTTCGTCAGGTCGCGAGGAAAGGAGAGTCCGATGCACGGACACCGACACACCCGACACGAGTCCGGCTGGGACCAGGGCTGGGGCGGTTGGGGCCCCGGCCCCCGCCCCTGGGGGCCGCCCGGCGGCCACGGACGCGGGCGCCCCGGCCCGCCGCCCTGGGTCGCCGAGCTCGTCCGCCACTTCGGCGGCCCGGGCTTCGGCCCCGACTTCGGCGGCCGCCGTGGTCCCCGCGCCCGACGCGGCGACGTGCGCGCCGCCATCCTCGAGGTGCTCGCGGGCGACGAGATGAACGGCTACCAGCTGATCCAGCAGATCTCCGAGCGCAGCGGCGGCGCCTGGAAGCCGAGCCCCGGGTCGGTCTACCCGACCGTCCAGCAGCTCGAGGACGAGGGCCTCGTCGAGGGGCGCGACGTCGACGGTCGGCGCCTCCTGCGCCTCACCGACGAGGGACGCCGCTACGTCGAGGAGAACGCCGAGGAGATGGCCGCCACGTGGCGTCCCTTCGAGGAGCCCCAGGAGCCCGACGAGGGTGACGCCCCGCAGCAGGAGCGCCGCAGCGGCACCGACCTCATGCCGGTCGTCGGCCAGGTCATGGGCGCCATGTGGCAGATCGTCACCACGGGCACCTCGCAGCAGCGGGCCGAGGCCGCCGAGATCCTCACCGAGACCCGGCGCCGCCTCTACCAGCTGCTCGCCGACGGCGACCCCGAGTAGGAGCCGGAACACCGGGACGTGCGCCGGGTCACGGGAGGACCGCGAGGACCGCGAGGACCTCGAGGACCTCGAGGACCTCGAGGACCGCGAGGACCGTGGCCGGGCGTCGACGCCCGGTCGGGCAGGATGGCGTCGTGCCCCTGTCCCCGTCCGCCGACTCCCGCCCCTCCGGGCTCCTCATCGCCGGCACGTCGTCCGACGCCGGCAAGTCGGTCCTCGTCGCCGGCCTGTGCCGGGTGCTCGCGCGGCGCGGGCTGCGCGTGGCCCCATTCAAGGCGCAGAACATGTCGAACAACTCGATGGTGTGCGCCGACGGCGGCGAGATCGGGCGGGCCCAGTACCTGCAGGCCATGGCGGCCGGGCTCGTACCGACGACGGCGATGAACCCCGTCCTGCTCAAGCCCGGCACCGACCGCCGGTCGTTCGTCGTCGTGCGCGGCGAACCGGCCGGGACGCTCGAGGCCGGGCAGTACGCGACCGGTCGCGCGCACCTGCGCGAGGCCGCGTTCGCCGCCTACCGCGAGCTCGCCGACGACCACGACCTCGTCGTATGCGAGGGGGCCGGTTCGCCCGCCGAGGTCAACCTCCGCTCGGGCGACTACGTCAACATGGGCCTCGCCCGCGAGTTCGGCCTGCCCGTCGTCGTCGTCGGCGACATCGACCGGGGCGGCATCCTCGCGGCGCTGTACGGAACGTGGGCGCTCCTCGACGACGCCGACCGGGCCCTGCTGAAGTCCTTCGTCATCAACAAGTTCCGCGGCGACGTCGCCGTCCTCGAGCCCGGGCTCGAGGAGGTCACGCGGCGCACCGGGGTCCCCTTCCACGGTGTCGTCCCGTGGCTGCTCGACGTCTGGCTGGACAGCGAGGACACCCTCGAGGTCGGGCACTGGCGCGCGTCGACAGCCCTGTCGGCGACGGCCGGCGACCGGCTCAAGGTCGCCGTCGTCCGGCTGCCGCGCATCTCGAACGCCACCGACGTCGACGCGCTCGCCGCCGAGCCCGGGGTCGACGTCCTCGTCACCGTCGACCCCGCCGTCGTCGACACCGCGGACCTCGTCGTGCTGCCCGGGTCCCGTTCCACCGCAAGCGATCTCGAGTGGTTGCGTGAGCGCGGCCTCGCGGACGTCGTGGTGCGCCGGGCCGCTGCCGGACGGCCGGTCCTCGGCATCTGCGGCGGCTACCAGATGCTCGCGCAGCACATCGAGGACGACGTCGAGGGACGCGTCGGCACGGTCGCCGGGCTGGGCCTGCTGCCCACCCGCGTCGCCTTCGGCGCGGCCAAGGTGCTGGCGCGTCCGCAAGGGTCGTGGGGCGGGCACGCCGTCGACGGCGCGTACGAGATCCACCACGGCATCGCCTCCGCGGCGCCGGGCGCGGACGCGTCGGCCGAGCGGTTTCTCGACGGCTGGAGGGCTGGATCGGTGTGGGGCACCATGTGGCACGGCGCCTTCGAGAGCGACGGCTTCCGCCGGGCCTGGCTCTGCCGGATCGCCCGCACGGTCGGCTCGCAGTGGGTGCCCGACCCGTCGGCTCCCGGCTTCGCGCAACGGCGCGAGCACATGCTCGACACCCTGGCCGACGCCCTGGAGGAGCATGTGGACGTCGACGCGCTCATCGCCCTGACGCGGGCGGGGAACGGGCACGCCGCCGACGAGGAGGTCTCGTGATCAAGCGGATCCGCGTGATCGGCATCGGCATGGGCAGCCCGGCGCAGGTCACCGGGGAGGCCGCCGCGGCCATCGCGTCGGTCGACGTCTTCCTCGTCGCCGACAAGGGCGAGCGCACCGCGGACCTCGTCGAGGCACGCCAGGCGCTGGTCGACGCGTTCGTCCCCGACCGGTCGTCCTACCGCTTCGTCGAGGTGCCCGACCCGCACCGCGGGCCCGACGCCGAACGCGACGCCGGTGCGTACGACCGCGGTGTCCGCGACTGGCACGCGGCCCGCGTCGAGGCGTACGCGTCCGTGGTGGCCGGACTCGCCGAGGGCGAGGACACCGTCGGCTTCCTCGTGTGGGGCGACCCCGCGTTCTACGACTCCACGATCCGCGTCGTGGACGCCCTCGTCGACCGGTGGGCCGCGCAGGGTGTGCGCGTCGAGCACGACGTGCTGCCCGGCATCAGCGCACCACAGCTGCTGGCCGCGCGGCACCGGATCCCGTTGAACCGCATCGGGGCCCCGGTCCACGTCACCACGGGTCGCCGGCTCGTCGACGAGTACGACGGGTCGCTCGGCGACGTCGTCGTCATGCTCGACGGCGGCCTCGCGTGCGCGGGCCTCGTCGACGTGGCACCGGACCTCGAGCTGTTCTGGGGGGCCTACCTCGGCACGCCCGACGAGCTGCTCGTGCGTGGCCGCCTGGCCGACGTCCTCGACGAGGTGCGCCGGGTGCGCGCCGACGCCCGCGAGCGCCACGGGTGGGTCATGGACACGTACCTGCTGCGCGGCCCCGAGGGCTCGCCCACCCCGGCTCACGCCGGGCCGACGCTCCCGGCGTTCCCGGAGGTCGTGTCGCTGTCCGACGGAACCCTGACCCTGCGACCCGTGACGGCCTCGGACTGGCCCGTCGTCCTCGGCGAGCACAACAACGACGAGCAGCTGCGGTGGGGCTTCACCGACGTGCCGATGACCGAGGCCGAGGCGCGGCAACGGGCCGCGCTCGCGCCCCGGGAGTGGCGCCTGGGGCGGGCGGCCCGGTTCGTCATGGTCGATGCGGCGACGGGCGAGGGTGCCGGGCTCATCGGTGTCCTCACCCTCGGCCCACCCGGTGTCGGGCTCGTCGGCTACGGCGTGCTGCCGGCGTTCCGGGGGCGCGGCTTCACGACGCGCGCGCTGGTGCTCGTGACCGAGTGGGTCTTCGCCCAGACCGACATCGTGCGGCTGGAGCTGGGCCACAAGGTCGACAACGTCGCGTCGGGCCGGGCCGCCGAGAAGGCCGGGTACGTGCGTGAGGGCGTGCACGCCGCACGTCTCGTCAACCCCGACGGCACCCGCTCGGACGAGGTCGTGTGGGCCCGCGTCCGTCCGAGCTGACCGGGGCGACGGTCTCCGGCACGCCCCATCACGCGGTCCCTCAGCATTGCTCCGCCACCTGAGCCAGCGATCCCGACACGGTCGCGCGCCGTCCCGCGCGCTCCGGTGCAACCGTGGTCAGCCCCTGCTCACCGCCTCCCGCCGTTCCCTGGCTCACCCTGCGGAGCAATGCTGAGCGCCTGGAGCCGGGGCTGTCCCTGCCGTCGGAGCACGGGACCGTCCGAGGTGCGTGGTTCCGGCTCGGCCGGCGGGCGCGCCGGCCTCAGCCGGCGGCCACGACCGGGGGCTCGGGTGGTCGTGCAACCTCAGGAACCGGGCCGGCGCCGGCAGCTCGGTGCCACCACCGGCGAGCCAGTCGAGGGCGCTGCGACGCCCGCGTTCCACGAGCTCGGCGCCGTGACCGAAGTCGGTGGCCGACACCGCAAGAGGGCACAGCGGCGGCAGGGCCCGGAGCCGCGAACGGCCGGACAGGGAGCGGACCTCGGCCACCAGGCGCTGTTCCAGGAGCAGGGCGACCGCGTGGACGGCCATCCCGAGCGCAGAGCCGGGGGGTTCCTCGAGCGCGCACGGAGCGCCCGCGGGGAGCAGGTAGGTCTCCGTCGCCCCGAGGCTGACGGCGTGGCTCAGGCCGGACCGGTCGGCCAGGGCACCGTCGACGAGGAGCCGGCCGCCGAGGGCCACGGGCGGGAAGACCCCCGGGATGGCCGCGCTCGCGAGCACACCGTCGGCGAGCGGGCCGTCGCTGACCAGCACCGACCGTCCGGTCAGGGCATCGGCTGCGACGAAGTGCACCGGGACGGTGGCGTCGGACAGGTCGAGGTCACCCACGTGGCGCACGACGAGGGCTCGCAGGCGGTCGGCCGTCGACATGGCCGGTCCCCACCCGAGGAGGGACCGCACGACCCGCCGGACGTCGACCGGGAAGACGTCCGAGCGCCGCAGCCCGACCCACACCGCGGCGAGGTCGTCGAGCGATGCCGGGGACAGGCCGTGGGCGGCCACCCAGGCGGCGTTCATCGCACCCGCGGAGGTGCCGACGAGCACGTCGGGACGGATGCCGTTCTCGGCCAGGGCCGCCAGCATCCCCACCTGGACCGCCCCGAGGCTGCCTCCCCCGGAGAGCACGAAGGCGGTGGTCGTGTGCGTCATGACCGTTGGTCGTACCGACGCGGGTCGGTCTTACCGTGCGCGGGTGCGCGTGCGCGGGGTGCGCGGTCGCCGGACGCCGAGTCTCGGGGGAGGCGTTGCGGCTCAGGCCTCGAGGTCCCCCTCGACGTCGAGGTAGACCTGCTGGAGGTCGGCCAGCACCTGCGGGTCCGGCGACTCCCACAGTCCCCGGTCGACGGCCTCGTGGAGCCGCTCGACCATGCCGTGCAGCGCCCACGGGTTGGCGTGCCGGAGGAAGTCCTGGTTCTCCTTGTCGAGGACGTAGCTCTGCGCGAGCTGCTCGTACATCCAGTCGGTGACGACGCCGGCCGTCGCGTCGAAGCCGAAGAGGTAGTCGACCGTGGCGGCGAGCTCGAAGGCCCCCTTGTACCCGTGGCGCCGCATCGCGGCGATCCACCGCGGGTTGACGACACGGGCCCGGAAGACGCGCGCCGTCTCCTCGGTGAGGCTGCGGGTGCGGACGGCGTCGGGCGTCGTCGAGTCGCCGACGTACGCCCGCGGCGCGCGCCCGGTCAGCGCGCGGACCGTGGCGACCATGCCGCCGTGGTACTGGAAGTAGTCGTCGCTGTCGGCGATGTCGTGCTCGCGGGTGTCGATGTTCTTGGCGGCGACCTCGATCCGCCGGTACGAGCGCTCCATGTCGCCGCGCGCCGGGGCGCCGTCGAGGTCGCGGCCGTAGGCGAAGCCGCCCCACGTCGCGTAGACCTCGGCGAGGTCGGCGTCGGTGCGCCAGTTGCCCGCCTCGATGAGGGGCAGGATGCCGGCACCGTACGAGCCGGGCTTGCTGCCGAAGATCCGGGTCGTGGCCCGACGCGCGTCGCCGTGCTCGGCGAGGTCGGCGGACACGTGGGCGCGCACGTAGTTGTCGGCATCGGGCTCGTCGAGGCCCGCGACGAGGCGGACGGCGTCGTCGAGCATCGCGATGACGTGCGGGAACGCGTCGCGGAAGAACCCGGAGATGCGGACCGTCACGTCGATGCGCGGCCGGCCCAGCTCGTCGAGCGGAACGGGGTCGAGCCCGACGACCCGGCGTGACATCTCGTCCCAGCGGGGCCGGACACCGAGGAGCGCCAGGACCTCGGCGACGTCGTCGCCCGACGTGCGCATCGCCGAGGTGCCCCAGACGGACAGGCCGACCGAGCGCGGCCACTCGCCGGTGTCGGCCCGGTGCCGCTCGAGGAGGGCGTCGGCGAGCGCCTGACCGGTCTCCCAGGCGAGGCGGCTCGGGATGGCCTTGGGGTCGACGGAGTAGAAGTTGCGGCCGGTCGGCAGCACGTTGACCAGGCCCCTCAGCGGTGAGCCGGACGGCCCCGCCGGGGTGTAGCCGCCGTCGAGGGCGTGCAGGACGGCGTCGATCTCGCCGCGCGTCGCGAGCAGCCGCGGCACGACCTCACGGCAGGCGAACTCGAGCGAGCGCCGGACGCCCTCGAGGTCGACGCTCTCGGACTCGTCGAGCGTGGCCGCGACGACCGCGGGCACGGCGTCGGCCTCCCAGCCGGCGTCGGCGAGCGCGTGCACGAGGGCGGAGGCCTGCGCCTCGGCCCGGTCGACGGAGGTGCGCCCGGACTCCCCTTCGGCGAGCCCGAGCGCCGTGCGCAGACCGGGCACGAGCCCCGTCGACCCGGCGAACACCTGGTTGGCGCGCAGGATCGCCAGGGTGAGGTCGGCCAGGCCCTCCCCCGCGGGGGCCTGGCCGAGAACGTGGAGGCCGTCGCGGATCTGGACGTCCTTGACCTCGCAGAGCCAGCCGTCGACGTGCATGACGAACTCGTCGAAGTCGTCGTCCTCGGGTCGGTCGGTCAGGCCGAGGTCGTGGTGCATCTCGGCCGCCTTGATGAGCGACCAGATCTCGGCACGAAGCGCCGGCGCCTTGGCCGGGTCCATGACCGACACGTTGCCGTACTCGTCGAGCAGCTGCTCCAGACGCGCGATGTCGCCGTAGGACTCGGCGCGGGCCATCGGCGGCACGAGGTGGTCGACGATCGTCGCGTGGGCGCGGCGCTTGGCCTGCGCGCCCTCGCCGGGGTCGTTGACGAGGAACGGGTAGACGAGCGGGACCGAGCCGATCGTCGCGTCGGGACCGCAGGCCGCCGACAGCGCCAGGTTCTTGCCGGGAAGCCACTCGAGGTTGCCGTGCTTGCCCATGTGGACGATGGCGTGCGCGCCGAACTCCCTTGCGAGCCAGCCGTACACGGCGAGGTAGTGGTGCGTCGGCGGGAGGTCGGGGTCGTGGTAGATCGCGATGGGGTTCTCGCCGAAGCCGCGCGGCGGCTGGACGATGACGACGAGGTTGCCGGCACGCAGCGCGGCCGCGACGATCTCCCCGTCCGGGTCGGCCGTGGTGCCGGCGCGGTCGACGAAGACCTCGCCCGGGGCCTCGCCCCAGTGCTCCGTGACGGCGTCGCGCAGCTCGGAGGGCAGCTCGGCGAACCACTCGCGGTAGCGGGCGGCCGGGATGCGCACCGGCTGGCCGGACAGCTGCTCCTGGGTGAGCCAGTCCTCGTCCTGCCCGCCGGCGGCGATGAGCGCGTGGATGAGGGCGTTGCCCGCGGTGGTGTCGGGCTCCTCGCCCTCGACCGCCTCGAGCGGGCCGGTGCCCGGGATGTCGCCGGGTGCGCCCAGGTCGTAGCCCGCCTCGCGCATGGCGCGCAGCAGCCGGATGACCGAGACCGGGGTGTCGAGGCCGACGGCGTTGCCGAGCCGTGAGTGCTTGCTCGGGTAGGCCGACAGGACCACGGCGACGCGTCGCTCGGCGGGCGGCACGTGCCGCAGCCGCGCGTGGTTGACGACGAGGGCGGCGAGGCGGGCGCAACGCTCGGTGTCGGGCACGTAGTGCGGCAGGCCGTCGGCGTCGGTCTCCTTGAAGGAGAAGACGCCACCGATGATGCGGCCGTCGAACTCGGGCACCGCCACCTGTGTCGCGACGTCGAGCGGGCTCATGCCGTCGTCGGAGCCCTCCCAGTCGGCGCGGCTCCAGGTCAGGCACAGGCCCTGGACGATGGGCACGTCGAGGGCCGCGAGCGCCTGCACGTCCCAGGCGTCGTCGTCCTCCCCGGCGCCGGCGGTGGCCGGGCGCGTCCCGCCCGCGGCGAGGACGGTCGTGACGAGGGCGTCGTACTCGCGCAGGTGCTCGAGGAGGTCCTCCGGGGCGTCGCGCAGCGACGACACGAACACCGGGACGCCGACGCCACCGGCGGCGTCGACCGCGTCGGCGAGGGCGTGGACGTAGGCGGTGTTCTCGGCCGCGTGCTGAGCCCGGTAGAAGAGGATGCCGATGCGGGGCCGCGGCGTCGCGTCGTCGGTCGATGCCTCGGTCGATGCCTCGGTCGATGCCCCGACGGGGGCGTCCGGGCGGTCGAGCACGCCCCAGGTCGGCAGGGTCCGCGGAGGCTCGAAGCCCTCACCGGTGAGCAGCACCGTGTCGGCGAGGAACGCGTGCAGCTCGCGCAGGTTGCCCGCGCCGCCCTCGGCGAGGTAGCGGTGCGCCTCCGCCACGATGCCCGGGGCGACGTTCGACAGCTCCATGAGCGCGGCGTTCGGCGTCTGCTCACCACCGAGGACGACGAGCGGGACGCCGGTGGCCCGGATGCGGCGGAAGCCGTCGCAGAGGTCCTGCGGGCCGCCGAGGATGCGGGCGACGACGATGTCGGCTCCCTCGATGGCCTCGGCCATCGACGTGTGCCCGGGGCGGGCCGGGTTGGCCACGACGTAGTCCGCGCCGCTGCCGCGGGCGCACAGCAGGTCGGTGTCGGACGTCGACAGCAGGGCGATGCGAGCGGTGGGGCCGGTCGGGGCGGCGTCGCGGGACGCGTCCTCGCCGGCCGCGCGGGTGCGCGTCATGAGACTCCTCGGCGGGGTGTCCACGCCCCGCGGTCGGTGGGATGAGATGCGTCGCCGGCAGTTCCTGACTCGCCCTCCCCCTCGCGGCGGCGGGCTCACAGTGGCGGGACCGTCCCGGGCTCGCACCGGGTTCCTGGTCGACGACGCTGCGCCCACCCTAGCGGGCGTGCCCGGGGGGCGCGCGCGACGTCCGTCCGGGCACGCCCGCCGTCCGCGTTCGCCTGCGGGCCCACCCGACGCGCGGCTACCGTGCGAGGGTGACCGACTCCCGGGCCGCCGCGGTCGAGGAGAACCTCATCGCGCTGTGCCGGCTCTTCGCCGACAGCGGCGTGGTCACCCGCCTGCCCGACGCCGACGTCATCGCCTACACCTCCGACGTCGCGTTCCCGCTGTTCAACGCGATCGCCGGAGCGCGGTTCGCCGCCGGGACCGAGGCCGACCGGACGGCGGCGCTCGTCGACGCGTACCGGGCCCGCGGCCTGCCGTTCCTGTGGTGGGCCACGCCCTCGCACCTGACGCCCGCGATGGACGCGGTGATCCGCTCGCGCGGCATCGAGCCGGAGGCCGACCCCGGGATGCACGTGCCGCTCGACGGTCCCGTCGACGAAGCCCTCGTCGCGGGTCTGACCCTCGACGAGAGCGGTGTGACGGCAGAGGTCGTCGAGACCATGGTGGCCGGCTTCGGCTTCCCCGCCGAGGTGGTCGCCGAGCCGCTGACCCGGGCCCTGGCCTCGCTGGCGCCGGACGTCGCCTTCCACGTCGTCGCCCGGGTCGACGGCGAGCCGGTCGGGGTCGGCTCCGGCTTCCTCACCGGCCGCACCCTCGGTCTCTACAACATCGCGACCCTCGAGGTCGCGCGGCGGCGTGGGGTCGGGTATGCCGTGACGGCCAGGCTGATGAACCTCGGCCGCGAACGGGGGTGCACGGAGGCGGTGCTCATCGCCTCCGCGATGGGCCGTCCGACGTACGAAAGGCTCGGGTTCGTCGAGGTGTGCCAGACCCCGCAGTACGTGTGGGTACCCGAGGGCGGCTGAGCACCGGACACCCGGCCCCCGGCGAGCCGGGCCTACGATGTGCCGCGTGACCGCCCCGGAGACCCGCCCCCGAACGGCAGCCGACGCCTGCCCGGGCGTCTCGCGGCCCTTCGCCGCGGCTGACGGAGCGCTCGTGCGGGTCCGGCCCGCAGGTCGACCGGTCCCGGTGCCGGCACTCGCCGCGCTGCTCGATGTCGTTGCGGCACAGCCGGACCCGGCGATCCAGCTCACGTCACGGGCGGCGCTGCAGCTGCGGGGTCTGCCCGACCCGGTGCCGGAGGACGTGCGGCGGGCCGTGGCCGCGACCGGGCTGGTCCCGTCGCCGACCCACGAGCTCGTCCGCAACGTCGTCGTGTCGCCGCTGACCGGCCTCGACGCGCGCGGCCGGTGTGACCTGCGTCCCGTCGTCCGTGCCCTCGACGCGGCGGTGTGCGCCGACCCGTCGCTGGCCGGGCTGCCCGGACGCTTCCTCTTCGTCCTCGACGACGGCCGGGGTGACGTCGTCCGGGAGCCCTTCGACCTCGGCCTGCTCGCCCTGGATGGTGGGCGCGTGGCGGTCCTCGTCGGCTCGCCGGACCACGGACTGGTCGTCGGCCTCGACCGCGCCGCGGCCACCGTGGCGGGGCTCGCACGCGAGTTCCTCACGGCCAGAGCTCGTTCCGGCTCTTCGGCCTGGCACGTGCGGGAGCTGGCCGGACGGCTCCGCACACCCCCGCTCGACCTCACCCTGCCTCCGCGCGCGCCCCGGCCCGTCGGTCGCGTCGGCGCCCATGCGGTCGTCGGGGTGCCGCTCGGGCTGCTGACCCGCCACCACGTGGACGCGCTGTCCCAAGTCGTGGACGACGTGGTCGTGACGCCGTGGCGCTCCCTCGTCGTGCCCGACGGGGCAGGGGCGCTCCACCTGCTGGAGGATGCCGGCCTCGTCACGACGCCGGGCTCGCCGTGGGTGCGCCTGCACGCCTGCACGGGCGCGCCGGGCTGCGCCCGCACCGACGTCGACACCCGGGGCGTCGCCCGCTCCCTCGCCGCGAGCCTGCCGGCCGGGGGGATGCCGGGCGGGGACCTGCCGGTCCACGTCAGCGGGTGCGAGCGCCGGTGCGGCACCCCCGCCGGCCCGTTCGTCGACGTCCTCGCGCCGCGGACGCCGTCGGACGCGCTCGCGGCCCTCGAGCGCGGGCACCGTGACCACTCGAACCGAGGATCGGAGACGTCGTGGACGTGACGACGAATGCGAGCCGACCACCGACGCGGCGCTACGCGTACGAGACCGACGGCCAGGAGATCTACCGTCGCTCGTTCGCGACGATCCGGGCCGAGGCACGGCTCGACCACCTGCCCGAGGACGCCCGGGTCGTGGCGGTGCGGATGGTGCACGCGAGCGGCGACGTCGACCTGACCGAGCACATCGCCGTCCATCCGGACCTCGTGCGCTCTGCGAGGACCGCCCTGCGCGCCGGGGCGCCGATCCTCACCGACGCGCACATGATCGCCTCGGGGATCACCCGTGCCCGGCTGCCGCGCGACAACGAGGTCGTGTGCACCCTGCGCGACGAGCGCGTCCCGGACCTGGCGCGCGCGTGGGGCACGACCCGCTCGGCGGCGGCCGTCTCGCTGTGGGGCGACCGGTTGGAGGGTGCCGTCGTCGCCATCGGCAACGCCCCCACGGCCCTCTTCCACCTCCTCGAGCTCGTCGCCGACGGCGGTCCACGCCCTGCGGCGGTCGTCGGCATCCCGGTCGGCTTCATCGGCTCGGCCGAGTCGAAGGTCGCGCTGGCCCGGAACCCGTTCGGCATCCCGTGGCTCGTCGTCCACGGCCGGCGCGGCGGTTCCGCGCTCGCGGCGTCGGCCGTCAACGCCCTGGCCCGCGAGGAGGAGCTGTGACCCGGGTCCCCAGCGCCGCAACACCGCCCGGCCGGCTCCGCGGCGTCGGCGTCGGCCCCGGCGATCCCGAGCTCGTCACCGTCAAGGCGGCCCGGCTCATCGCCGAGGCCGACGTCGTCGCCTTCCACAGCGGCACGCGCGGCGACTCCATCGCCCGGCGCATCGCGGCCCCGTACGTGCGCGACGGCGTCATCGAGGAGCTGCTCGTCTACCCGGTGACGACGGGCACCACCGACCACCCCCTCGGCTACCACGGGCTCATGGCCGACTTCTACGACGCGTCGGCCGACCGCCTTGCGGCCCATCTGGACTCGGGCCGCAACGTCGTCGTCCTCGCTGAAGGAGACCCGCTCTTCTACGGCACGTACATGTACCTGCACGACCGCCTCGCCGACCGCTACGACACCGCGGTCGTGCCCGGCGTGACGTCGGTGAGCGGGTCGGCGGCCGCCGTCGCGACGGGGCTGTGCCGCCACGAGGACGTCCTGACGATCCTGCCCGGGACGCTCCCCGTGCCCGAGCTCGCCCGCCGGCTCGCGGACACCGAGGCAGCCGTCGTCATGAAGCTCGGCCGCACGTTCGAGAACGTCCGCGAGGCGCTGCGACAGGCGGGCCGGCTCGCGGAGGCGCGGTACGTCGAGCGGGCCAGCAGCGACGCCGAGCGGGTGCTGCCCGTCGCCGACGTCGACGCCTCCACCGTGCCGTACATGTCGATGGTCGTCGTGCCGGGACGCGACCTGCGCGCCGACGCCGCGGGCCGTGCAGCGTCCTCCGTGGCGAGCTCGCCTGCGGTAGAAGGTTCTCCGGACAGGGGCGACGTCGGCGGCGTCGGCGAGGTCGTCGTCGTCGGCCTCGGCCCGGGCCCCGAGCGGTGGCTCACGCCCGAGGCGTCGGCAGTGCTGGCCGGCGTCGGCCACGTCGTCGGCTACGCCCCCTATGTCGCGCGGGTGCCGCAGCGGGTCGGCCTGACCCGGCACGCGTCCGGCAACACCGTCGAGATGGACCGCGCCCGCGACGCCCTCGAGCTGGCCCGCAAGGGCGAGCGCGTGGCCGTCGTGTCGGGCGGTGACGCCGGCGTGTTCGGCATGGCGTCGGCCGTCTTCGAGGCAGCGGAGACGTTCGGGTACGGCGACGTCCCGGTGCGGGTCGTGCCCGGGGTCACCGCCGCCCAGGCCGTCGCCGCGCGGGCCGGGGCTCCTCTCGGCGGTGACTTCGCCGTCATCTCGCTGTCCGACCGGCTCAAGCCCTGGGACGTCGTCGCCGCCCGGCTGCGCGCGATGGCCGAGGCCGACCTCGCCATCGCGATCTACAACCCCGCCTCACGCAGCCGCACCGAGCAGGTGGCACGGGCGCGCGAGCTGC
The DNA here is from genome assembly GCF_056755255.1 of Monashia sp. HAY1-5C. Taxonomy (NCBI): domain Bacteria; kingdom Bacillati; phylum Actinomycetota; class Actinomycetes; order Micrococcales; family Intrasporangiaceae; genus Intrasporangium; species Monashia sp. HAY1-5C. Next base: position 14,364 of record NZ_JBPGXG010000077.1, read on the forward strand.
TCCTGGCCGTGCGCGGCCCCGAGCAGGTCGTCGTCGTCGGTCGCGACGTCGGGAGGGCCGAGGAGTCCCTGACGGTCACGACGCTCGGTGAGCTCGACCCCACGTCGATCGATATGAAGTGCCTCGTCATGGTCGGCGCCACTCGCACGCGCGTCACGCCGGGTGGGCAGGTCTGGACGCCGCGCTTCGTCGACTGACGCATCGGGCGAGCCGAGCTGCGGCTCAGAGGAACTGCGTCGGGTCGAACTCGTCGATCGGGATGATCCGCACGCGCGGCAGGTGCGTGTTGAACGCGAGGACGTCGTACTCGAGGTCGAAGGTCTGCAGGCCGCGGCCGGTCAGCGCCTCGAAGCCCTTGTTCCGGAACTCGGTGAAGCCGACGACGCCGGCGCGGCGGCCGTCGAGGAGGTCGCCGAGCTGTTCGACGAAGTCGCCGTCGTTGCTGACGAGCACGACGTCGGCCTCCCGGCCGCCGAGCTCGACGAGCGTGCGCTGGATCGCGATGTCGACGACCTTCTGACCCGGCGCGCCGGACAGCGGCACGGGCCGGTAGCCGATCGCGAGCAGGGCCTGGACGAAGGCCATCGGCAGCTCGGAGTTCGCCGCGAGGAAGAAGAGGCCCTGGGCGGGCTGGCCCCACTCCTCCTCGGCGAACTGGAGCAGCCGCTCCCACCGCGGCCGCTCCTCGGGGCGCGGACGCCGCCCGAGGATCGAGGTGCCGAGCGTGGCGTCGATGTTCTCGCCGTCGACGAGGACGTAGGTGGTGCGGGAGGCGTCCGACATGAGCTCACCCTACGGCTCGGCGTCGAGCCGTCCTGCGCCGACGGCGCGGTCCCCTCGGGGCGTCGGCGTCACACGCCCGACGGCGTGGCCTCGGCCGGGGCGTAGGTCACCGACAGGCTGGAGGGCGCGAACACCGACGCGGCGAGCTCGTCCGGGGGCGGAACGACGCCGGGACCACCACGCCGCACCCACAGGGCCACGGCGTCGACGGCCGCCGCGTCGAGGACCCGGCGCAGCCACACGGCTCGCCCGCCCTGGCTGCGGCCGATCGGCGACGGCGACACGACGACGACGTTCGACTCGTCGCACGCGAGCAGGCAGGCGCTGCGCAGCACCCGGGCGCGGCCCCGGGTGCCGGTCTCGAGCCGGGCGAGGAGCCCGTCGTGGTCGACACCCGGGTGCTTGGCCTCGGACCCGCAGCAGCAGTCGCGGCAGGCGCGGACGATGCAGAGCCGCTCGCCGGAGCGGTTCACGCGGCGACCGGCTCCCGGTCGGGCAGGGACCCCTCGGTGCGCCGGCGCTCCCCCCGCTCCATGAGCAGCCCGAACGAGACCCCGAGCGCGAGCCACATCGAGCCGAGCTGGGCCAGCGACGCGAGACGGAAGTCCCAGATCAGCCCGGCCGGCACGTCCGACGGGATGACGTCGGGCGTGCCCGGCACGAGGACGAACACGAGGACGAGACCGACGACGACGGCGCCGATGTCGAGCGCGCACCGGGTCGACCCGCTGACGCGCCCGGTGAGCCAGCGGTCGAACGAGTTCGTGGCCAGGGCGATGGCGATGCCGAGCAGCAGCACGATCCCGTAGAGCATGGTGCGGCGGGTCACCGTCGCGGGGTCTCCCACGGCCGGCGGGTTGGCCGGCATCTTCAGCGCGGGCAGCAGGCTGACGGCCGCGAAGCCGACCGCCGCCAGCACGAGCGCCCGGCCCAGGTCGCCGCGACCCGGCAGGCGGCTCCGCATGCGCGCGAAGACGACCGAGAAGACGACGCCGACGGCGACGCCGACGAGGATGGCCGTGATGCCGCCGACGACGACCTGGGCGGTCCGCGAGACGAGCGGCTCGTCGCCGTGAGCCAGCAGTGACGCGGGCAGGCCGAGAGCGGACTGCCCTCCGCCGTGGGCGTGTTCGCCGCGCGCCTCCTCGATGGCGAGCGCGCGGCGGATGACCGGCTCGACGACGAGCCAGATCACGGCAGCCGAGGCGAGGCCCGCGCACACGCCGGCCAGGACCCCGCGCCGCAGCACGGAGCCGAAGGACACCCCCACGTCAGTGGCAGGGGACGCCGAGGGCGTGGCGAGCGTCGTGCGTGAGCTCGTGCAGCATCTGGGCGTTCGTCGAGCTGAGGATCGCGCCGTTCTCCTGCACGAGGAAGTACAGCGTGAAGACGGCGAACGCGAGCAGGGCCCACGCCCACACGGGGACGCGGACGCGGGTGGTGGCGGACAGGACGGCAGCAGTGGCCATGGTCGAGGGACCCTTTCTTCCATGCCTCGTGGACAGATCACGCCGCAGCCGGTCTCCTGGCTTCCAGATCGACGCTCCTCCCCAGCCTTCCCGGCGACCCGGCGTCAACCTGCGGTCGTCAGTGGCGGTGGTGGGGACTTGCTCCCTGGTCACAGTGGCGAGGACCACGTCGGAGTCACACCGACTTCCCGTGCACTGCGGCAGTCGCATCCTGACACACGACGCCCGTCGACGCCATCGCCGCCGCGTTCACGAGATGTCGCGAGGCAGCACTCCGGCGAGAGACCTACTGTGGACCGGTGATTCGCGTTCCGTAGAGGTGGGAGTCGACGAAGTCGTCGGTCTCGCGGGCGCCGAGGGCGTGCCCGACGAGGATGACGGCGGCCTGACGCAGGCCCGCCTCCTCGACCGAGTCGGCGATGTCGGCCAGGGTGCCACTCAGGACGAGCTGGTCCGGCTGCTCGGCGTTCGCGACGACGACGACGGGGCAGCCCGACCCGTAGTCCCCGACGAGCTCTGCGGCGATGCGACGGACGTGCCGGATCGCGAGGTGCAGCACGAGCGTGGCCCTCGTGCCGGCGAAGGTGGCGAGCGCCTCGGTCGCGGGCATCGCCGTCGAGTCGCGGTGCGCGCGGGTCAGGACGACGGACTGTGCCACCTCCGGCACGGTCAGCTCGCGGCCGACGAGGGCGGCCGCCGCGGCATACGCAGGGACCCCGGGCGTGACGTCCCAGGGCACCCCCGCCCGGTCCAGGCGGCGGGTCTGCTCGGCCACGGCCGAGTAGATCGACGGGTCCCCGGAGCAGAGTCGCGCGACGTCGTGGCCGGCGGCGTGGGCCTCGACGCAGTGCCCCACGATCTCGTCGAGGGACAGGTGCTGGGTGTCGACGAGCGTCGCGTCGTCCGGGCAGTGGGACAGGACCTCCGCGCCGATGTAGGTGCCGGCGTAGAGGCACACGGCCGACCGCTGCATGAGACGCGTTGCCCGCAGGGTGAGCAGGTCCGCGGCACCGGGACCCGCACCGATGAAGTGGACGGTCATGCGGGTTCCTCCGTGGGCTTCGGGGGCACCGGGGGCTCCGGGGGCTCCGTGGGCTCCGTGGGTTTCGTGGCGGACCACTGGACGACGGCGCGGGCGGGCTTCCAACCCGTGAGCGACCCGAGCGGTTCGAGGTCCTCGACGGCGATGCGGGTCAGCGCCCCGCCGAGGCGGGCCCGGGCATCGTGCAGGAGCAGCTCCGTCTCCACCGTGACGCCGTGGACGACGATGCGACCCCCGGGTGCGAGGGCGGCCCACGCGTCGTCGACGACGCGGGCCGTCGCGCCACCACCGACGAAGACGGCGTCCGGTCGCGGGAGGTGGCCGACGACCTCGGCCGAGTCCGCCTCGACGACCTCGAGGCCGGGGACCCCGAGGCGCCTGGCGTTGGCGCGCACCCGGGCCGCGCGGACCGGGTCCCGCTCGACGGCGACGACGTGGTTGCGCGGGTGCTGGCGGGCGAACTCGATGCCGACGGAGCCGGCGCCGGCGCCGAGGTCCCAGAGCACGTCGCCGGGCTGGGGCGCGAGATGGGCGAGCGCCGCCGCACGGACGACGCGCTTGGTCAGCTGACCGTCGTGCTCGAAGGCGTCGTCGGGCAGCCCCGGCGCGAGGGAGCGGGGCCGCGACCCGGCGTCCGGCACGCACTCGACGCAGACGAGGTGGAGCGCGGGCGCAGGCCCGGCGGTCCAGCTGCCGGCGACGCCGTCGGCCCGCGTCTCCTCGTCGGCGCCGAGGTGTCCCAGCACCGTCACCCGGCTCGACGCATACCCCTCGTCGGCGAGCAGGGCGCAGACCCGTTCCGGTGCGTCGACGCCGCTCGTCAGCACGACGAGCCGGCGTCCGGGCCCGACGTCGCGGCGCAGGCGGTCGACGTCGCGACCGACGAGCGTCACGACGTCCGACTCCTCGCCGGACCAGCCCATCCGGGCGCGCGCGAGGGCCACCGAGGACACACCCGGGTGGATCCGGACGGCGTCGGTGCCGAGCGCAGCCACGAGGGTGGACCCGATGCCGGACACGAGCGGGTCCCCGCTCGCCAGCACGACGACGCGGCTGCCCGCCACGCGGTCGAGCACCTCGCGCAGGCCCGGCAACAGGGGCGAGGGCCACGGGACGAGCTCGACCCGGGACCGCGCGGAGGAACCGGCCGACGGTGTCGGCAGCATCTCCAGGTGCCGCACCCCACCGACGACGACGTCGGCCTCGTCGACGACCCGGCGCGCACCGGCATCGAGCGACGAGAGCCCGGACGCACCTACCCCGACCACCTCGATCACGCCCGCGACCCTAGCGCCGATCGAGGGCCCCGCACGGAGTCGGTCGTCCTGCGCACCATCGACGCCCGTAACCGTCCACGCGAGGTGGATGTGCCCCATCATTGCTTCGCACGGCACTCGACGGGGGCGAGGCATCGCACGGGGAGCAGTCCCCCGGGGGAAGAGGGCAGGCACGAGCATGCACACGTACGACCACCACCCAGCGGGCCCCACCGGCACCCTCGAGTTCGACGCGTCGACGGCGCGGCTCCGCGCCGACACGGACACGTTCTTCGCCCTCGTCGACCACCTGGGGCCCGGCCGCAGCACCGACGCCTCGCCCGGCGACCCGGCCGGAGGCGTGCCGTTCGTCGCCTCCGGGGTCGCCGTCGGGGGTCGGGCGCACCCACTCGTCCGGGCCGGCCTCGGCACCGTGGAGGAGCCACGGGCCCGCCTGCAGGTCGAGGTGTCGACGCCGGACGGGACGTGGCTGCACGAGGGGTGGCTCGGGAGCGTCTCGGCCCTGCTCGTGGACCGGGGCGACGGGATGCACGACTTTCTCGAGGTCGACGAGGACTTCGTCGCGGCGACCGTGGTGCGCCTCACGGACCTCCAGCCGCGCCCTCGTCTCGAGGGGCGCGGCGGACGCGCCCACCCGGACCTGCTCGATGCGCTCCTGACCCGCGAGGCACGCAGCCGTGCCGACGCCGCCGAGGGTCTGGTCGGCGCCGCCTTCGCGTGGCCGGTCGTCGCGGCCTCGCTGCGCTCGGGCCGGTGGCAGGCGTGCGGCATCGACGTCGCCCAGGCCGTCGGGACCACGACGACCACCCGACGTCTGGCCTGGCTCGACACCCCGGCCGGACTCCTGAGGGTCGAGGCGGATGCCGAGGGACAGTTCCTCTCCGGCGTGTCGGCCGGGCAGCTGTGGCGCTCGATCGTCGCGGCGCTCAGGACCGACGCCACCCTCGAGACCGACGCGACGCTCGACGGCGCGCTGCCCCGCACCGCCTGACGGCGTCGGTACCCGGTGCCCGGTGCCGGGACCCCGAGCACCAAAGCGCCTTTCCCTCACGCACTGCCCCGCTTTCCGGGGCAGTGCGTGAGGGACCCGACATGAGCACCATCGCACCTCCCAACTGCCCCGGTTCCCGGGGCAGAGCGTGAGGGACCCCGCATGAGCACCATCACACCTCCCAACTGCCCCGGTTCCCGGGGCAGAGCGTGAGGGACCCGGCATGAGCACCATCGCACTTCCCAGCTGCCCCGGTTCCCGGGGCAGAGCGTGAGGGACCGGGCGATCACCGAGCGGGCTCGGGGCCTCGCCGGGTCGGCGTTCTGGCAGACTGCGCGGTGGCGACGGGCGAGGAATCCGGTGAGAGTCCGGAGCGGTCCCGCCACTGTGAACCCCGCCTGCGGGGGAGCCAGGACGTCATCCGTCGCCGACCGTGCCCGGCCGGGCCGGTCCGGACGACCACGCGGGCGAGGCACCCGCAGGAGGCCACGCATGCACGACGGCTCGACCGACCCCGCGACGCTCGCCCCCGTCGCGGCCCGCGGGACCGCACCGGTCCCCACCGCCACCACGTTCCCGTTCTCGGCCGTCGTCGGCTCCGACGACCTGGCCCTCGCCCTCGTGCTCACGGCGGTGTCGCCCGAGGTGGGCGGTGTCCTCGTGCGTGGCGAGAAGGGCACCGCCAAGTCGACGATGGTCCGTGGCCTCGCGGCGGTGCTCCCCGCGCTGCACGTCGTCGCGGGCTGCCGGTTCGGCTGCGACCCCGCCGACCCCGACCCCGGCTGCCCGGACGGCCCGCACGCCGCCGCGGACCCGAGCGGCACCGACGCCACCGGCGGCCACGCCGAGACGCGTCGCGCCCGGCTCGTCGAGCTGCCGATCGGGGCCACCGAGGACCGCGTCGTCGGCTCCCTCGACCTCGAACGCGCCCTCGGCCGGGGTGAGGCCGCCTACCAGCCGGGGCTGCTCGCCGCGGCGCATCGCGGCATCCTCTACGTCGACGAGGTCAACCTCCTGCACGACCACCTCGTCGACCTGCTCCTCGACGCCGCCGCGATGGGCCGGACGACGGTCGAGCGCGACGGTGTCTCGGTCTCCCACGCGGCCCGCATCGTCCTCGTCGGCACGATGAACCCCGAGGAGGGCGAGCTGCGCCCGCAGCTGCTCGACCGGTTCGGGCTCACCGTCGAGGTCGCGGCCCCGCGCGAGCCCGCCCTTCGGGCCGAGGTGGTGCGGCGCCGGATGGCCTTCGACGCCGACCCGTCGGGGTTCGCGCACCGCTGGGAGGCCGAGCAGGAGGGCCTCCGGGGGCGCATCGCCGCCGCCCGGGAGCGTGTCCGACACGTGGTGCTGCCCGACACGGTGCTCACGCGGATCGCCGAGGTGTGCGCCGGCTTCGAGGTCGACGGGCTGCGAGCCGACATCGTCACGGCCCGCGCGGCCGTCGCCCACGCCGCCTGGAGCGGGCGCACCGTCGTCACCCGCGCCGACGTCCGGGCGGCCGCCCGGCTGGCGTTGCCCCACCGCCGACGCCGCAACCCGTTCGACGCCCCCGGCATCGACGAGGACCTCCTCGACCGGCTCCTCGGTGACGACGACCCCGAGCCCGACCCCGAGCCGCAGCCGGAGGGTCCCGGTGACGGCCCGACCGGTGACGGCCCGACCGACGGCGAGGGCGCCCCGGCGGACGACGCGGCCTCGGACCACGGACCTGCGGACCAGGTGCCCCCGTGCCCCCCCTGTCTCTTATACACATCTCCGAGCCCACGAGACGGAGCTACATCTGGGGGGTGGTTTTTTGTTTTGGAGAGGGGGGGGGGGGGGGGGGGG